>JABIQT010000523.1 GCA_018667995.1 Candidatus Latescibacterota bacterium | reverse complement strand
TCCACGAGTAGAAACTGGGCCGTTTGGCTTGATGAGTTTCTCGAAGAGTTTTCGCCAGATCCGCTTCGGTACTATTTGGCTTCGATCGCACCGGAATCCAAAGATTCGGATTTCGCTTGGCGTGATTTTCAATCCAGAAACAATAATGAACTCGCAGATATATTCGGAAATTTCATCAATCGCAGTCTTACTTTTATCGGCAGATACCATGAAGGTGTCGTTCCTGAACCGGTTGATTTGAACGAAGAGGATCGCGACATCCTGGCAAAACTGGTCACGGCCAAAGAGGCCATTGGTGATCACTTCGAGAGATTCCAGGTTCGGGCCGCCGTCCGTGAATACGTGATTCTTGGAAACCATCTGAACAAATACTTTAACGATCAAGAGCCTTGGAAGACGAGGAAGACTGCGCCGGAAAGATGCGCCTGCACGCTGTATGTATGTGCACAGGCCGTACGATCGCTGGCTATCATAATGGCACCTGTGCTCCCCTTCTCAGCAGCGAAGATCTGGTCCATGCTCCAGCTGGAAGGTACCGTGGATCAGCAGCATTGGGATCGGGGCGCAGAACCAGAAGTGAAGGCCGGGCACGTTCTCGGTACGCCGGAAATTCTGTTCACAAAGATTGACGATGAAGTGGTGGAGGCACAGATCGCCAAGCTCGGAGCTGGGACTCTGGAGGCAAATGTGACTGAGAGCACCGTGGCCGCAAACGAGGAAACCGATACGATTAGCTTTTCCGATTTTCAGGAATTGGACATACGTATTGCTGAGATTGTCTCTGCCGAAAAAGTCCCCAAGGCGGATCGTTTGCTCCAGTTGAAAATCCGTATAGGTGCCGAGGAACGGCAAATCGTGGCAGGTATTGCCCAGCAATACGAACCGGATCAGTTGATAGGCCGGCAGATCGTGGTGTTGGCGAATCTGGAACCGGCGACCATCAGGGGGGTCGAGTCACAAGGCATGCTTCTCGCCGCAACCAATGATCAAGAGCAACCGATCCTGCTTCGGCCTGATGAGGGTGTGAACTCTGGCGCCCGGGTAAAGTAGATCGTGGATGAACCATTGCACACCGCAACTCATTATGATCTTATAGATACCCACGCCCATATCATGGTCTCAGAGTACGATGAAGATCGCGAGGCCGTGATTAATCGTGCCCTTGAGGCTGGGGTTTCCAGTATCGTCGCCATTGGTATGAATGTCGAGACCAGTCTGGCCGCCATTGCCCTCGCCGAAAAATACAACAATATCTATGCCACAGTTGGCATCCATCCTGGTGAGGTAAGCGATGCGAAGGATGCCGATTTCGAGGAAATATCAAGAATCGCCGATCACCCAAGGGTGGTTGGCATCGGTGAGACCGGACTCGATTTTCATTGGGACACGTCCGCCGTTGACACACAGATAGACTTCTTTCGGCAACACATACGTCTCGCCCGTAGCACCGATTTACCAGTGGTCGTCCACGATCGTGATGCTCACGATGCCGTATTGTCGGTGTTAAATGAAGAGGATGCCAGCGCTGGCGTCGTACTTCACTGCTTTAGCGGAGACGAAGTTATGGCTACGGTGGCAGCGCGCGCTGGGTACTACCTCGGATTTGGTGGAATCGTGACTTTCAAGAATGTATCGCTCGGAAATGTGATCAACGCCATTCCATCCGACCAATTGCTGATCGAGACCGACTCCCCCTATCTTTCTCCACATCCCTTCCGTGGTCGTCGAAACGAACCGGCCCGTGTTGTGCACACCGCGGAGACTGTGGCACGGCTCTTGAATATTACCTTTGAGGAGCTCGCACAGATCACTACGCAGAACGCCCGAACCGTCTTTAATCTACCCGCTTGAACCCGCTTTCCTCCCGGGATATAACTGTTGACTCCCTTCCCAAATTCGGTGTATTATGGGTGGCGCTTATGAACGTTGTCGGCACATATGCTGACGGTCGATTTTCTCGCAGATGGTAGATGCTATGCGCCGCAGGAAAATACGTGCAAAAAAGTCCCTCGGTCAGAACTTCCTGGTAAATGAATCCGTAGCCGATCGCATTGTAGAAAGCGTCGGGATATCTGACGATTCAATTGCGCTCGAAATCGGTGCGGGCAAGGGAATCCTGACCAGGAGGCTGGTGGAGCTGGCGCACCAGGTAGTCGCCGTTGAGATCGACTCCGGCCTGGTAGAGTTGCTCCAGAGAGAGCTGGGCTCTGAATCTAACCTTACGCTACTCCACGAGGATATACTCGGATTGGACCTGTCTTACGTCAGCAGCCAATACGATGGCAGGCGGATGCGAGTCATAGGAAACATCCCATATAATATAACAGGGCCGGTTATTGAGCGGTTGCTGCAGTTTCGGGATAGTATCGAGACCGTTGTGATGATGACGCAGGAGGAAGTTGGCCTGCGCCTATCGGCCGAGCCTGGCAATAAAATATACGGTGCATTAACTGCCATAGTTGGATACGCTTACAAGGTGGAACGGCTGTTCCGCGTTTCACCAGCGAATTTTCGGCCGCAGCCTTCCATTCAATCTACTGTACTGCGCCTCGTTCCCTACCGTGAGCCTCCTGTTGAGGTCTGTGATGATGCCCTGCTGGTTCGGGTGATAAAGGCCTCGTTTCAGCACAGACGCAAGATGCTGCACCATGCAGTGAACCGTATGCTTCCTGGGAGTGCGCAGAGGGTTATGCAGGGATCGGGTCTCGACCTGAGTCGACGCGCCGAGACCCTTTCACTCGCGGAATTTGCCACGCTGACAGATACGCTCCGAAACTCGGGACTTCAGTAAGGGCATGCGATATCGCCGATCACATGAAATCCGCCGGTCCATGGAAGCTTCGGCCAAACCCCCTGATATGCCTCTGCGACGTATTGCTGCTGGACTGGGTCTGTTCACGGTCGTAGTCTGGGGAGCGGGGGGGGTTATTTTCGGATTAGGCCCGTTACCTGGCCTAGGCTGGATGCTCAACAGAGACGTAACGCTTGTTTCGGGTAACGATCCTCAGACGGCCGCCTACAAATCGGCACAGGAAAGATTCAGGGACATCGATTTTGCTATCGCACGGGCTATGACGAATCTTCAGATCGGTCCAGATCAGGTTCGGGAATCTCGACCCCGGGTCTCGGCAATTGACGATAAGCCCCAGCCGGTCGAGAGGATATTGCGAGTCTCAGACTTTTATGCTACGTCACAGAGCAATCTCGAGATAGACCGCTCAGTGTCCGAGGTTGGCGGGCGGATCATAAGCGCAGTAGAAGCCAGCAGGAGCAAACAACTATCTCTTCAGGTCGGTTTTGGGCAGACGGTTACTCATCGGCTTACACTCATTCCCGACGAGACTATATTTCACAAAGTTGGCCACATGGCCATTGTGATCAATGACCTGGAGGTAAGCAGGACTGATGTCGCTACGCAGTTCATTGGGATAGACCGACCACTGACATTTTCGATCAACCCCTGGCGTGGCGCTGGCAGAAAATGGGGGGTGTCAGTAGCCGAACGGGACCAGGAAGTGCTGGTGAATCTACCAATGGAGCCGGTTAATTACCCGAGGATTTCTCCCGGTAGACCCGCTATCTTGGTCAACCAGTCCGTCGCCGAAAACAGGCGTGTAGTAAGGGAGGCCATATCTGTGCTACCTATGGCCGGAGGGTTCAAGAATTTCATGGGAGGTCGGGCCACCGCCCACAGTGAAATCATGGAGGTAGTGCTGGGCGAGGTGAAGAAGAGTCGGCGTTTCTTCATTGATAGCCGGTCGTCTGAAAAGTCAGTCGCGATTAAGACCGCAGGACAATTGGCCGTGCCCAGCGGCTCTGCGTGGGGCATTGTGGATACGGACGATAATCAGGAACGGATCGCTGCGGTGCTCGATCAGGCTTCATTCACCGCGCTTGAGGAGGGACCGGTGATTGTAATTGCCCATGCCCGTCCGAATACGCTGGCGGTGCTCGAGGATCGGATGCAGTTGCTTGCCCTTCGCGGAATCCAGTTTGTACACGCTTCATCATTGGTCACGCAAGGAAAGGAAAAGCGGTAGCCCGCGTACTTCATGCTGAAATTGAACATCAACATCGACCATGTGGCCGCGATTCGCCAGGTTACTGAACGGAGCGAGCCCGATCCTTTGGCAGCAGCAGTGCTGGCACAAATAGGTGGAGCCGAGGGTGTTAGCGCCTCGTGGCTAAGCGACGAGCAGTCGTTTCAGGTCCACGAATACGTGTTGATCCGGCAAATCGTCCAGGCCCACCTGAACCTTATCGTAACGCCGACAGATGAGATCGTTCAGCAGATTCTTGCGATTCAGCCCGATATGGTCACTCTCGTCCCTACTGGATACAGGAGCGCGGGATTGAGTATGGATTGGGTTAACACCAACTGGCCGGAGTCAGATCCATCAGGACGATCTCTCGACCGTACGATATCGGTCATGAAAGAACAGAATATTCTCGTAAATATGCTGATCAGACCATCTGCAACGGACGTCCGCTATTGCTCGCAGTTACATGCCGACTATGTGCACATTGATGCGACCCAATATGTCACATCCGAGAACGCGGTTACGGAACAGCAGACCGTCAATGATCTGGCAAGTACTGCTACCGTGGCGGCGAGGCTCAATATGGGAGTGTCGGTAGGGCGAGGCCTCAATTATCAGACAATCCAGGAAGTCGCCGCTATGCGTGAAGTAGAAGAGGCGGTCGTTGGTCATTCGGTTATGTCAAAGGCACTTTCAATTGGCTTCGAACGGGCGGTAAGGGATATGATCGGAATTATTCGACATGCTCCCAAAGGTCCAGGGGAGTAGGAGGAACACACTATTTTACCTCGTCTGAATATCATTGTTCTGTTGTTACTTACGTGGCTGGGTTTTGTCCTTGTGTATCCCACTGCCCGTCTCTGGATTCTTCCACAGCTTGGGATGTCCGAAGCCGAGAATCCTTCTAACCTTATGCAAATGGCTTCCGTTCCTGGTCTGGACCTGGTGGGAGGATACCAGCTCGTATTGGATGTCGACACAAATACTCTGAATGAGAGGGGCAGAAACAACGCGGTGGATGAAACCATCCGCATACTTCGCGCCAGGCTCGATGGCATAGGTATAATCGAGTTTGGCGTGACAAAGATCAGCGAGCAAAGCATTGAGGCTAGGGTACCCGTGAGTGCCGATACGGCTATGATTCGAACGCTTCTCACCCACAACGGACGCCTGTCATTCCGATTATTCAAGAGCGGAGACGAAGTACAGCGACTTCGCGAGAGAATTGATGGCGCTCTCGCACCACCCGTAGTTGATTCCACGGGACAGGTGATTAATGTTCGCCCCTTCAGTGATCGGCTCGCAAGCTTGATTATCGACGAGGGCATCGCTGATATCGTCGTAGAGGATGATGCCCTTGCCGATGTTCGGTCCATGCTGGCAGATACTTCTGTACAGAAATCGATCCGAGCGTTCAACCGTGCTAATCCTCCCGCTGCTAAATTTGTATGGTCTCCAGTGCCAGTAGAAAGAAACGGAAAACTCTATCATCCACTGTACGTGGTAAATCGCGATCCAGATCTGGTAGCCTCTCCGTTAGAGACTGCCCAGGTTGGTGAAGCTTCGGACATGACGGCGGACCGCGCGCCTTTCGCGGTGCGGGTTCTATTGAATGATGCCGGTCGGGAGGATCTAACGACGATTTCCAGTGCAAATGTGGGCAAGCGCCTGGCCACCACCCTTAATGACGAAATTCTCATGACTCTACCCATTCAGGGACGAATATCTGATGGGCGGACTGAGATTCCGGGGGGATCCACAATCGCTGAGGCCCGGATATTAGCTACCGCGCTCTCATCTGGCGAGTTACCTGCTAAGGTCACCCTCGCCAGTAGTGAAGCTGTTCCGGCTCGATTGCAGGGATCTGACACCTCGCCATGGAATGGTT
Organism: Candidatus Latescibacterota bacterium; assembly: GCA_018667995.1. Classification (GTDB taxonomy): domain Bacteria; phylum JAAXHH01; class JAAXHH01; order JAAXHH01; family JABIQT01; genus JABIQT01. The sequence continues at coordinate 3,102 of JABIQT010000523.1, read as the reverse complement.
TACGAAGTGGTCTGATCGCGTTGCTACTCCTTGCCATGGTATTCATCATAGCATACAAGGGAACGGGGCTGGTCGCCGTGCTCGCCATTTTCTTCCAGCTCCTGATGACTGGTATGTTTCTGCGCCTTTGCATAATCTCAGGCATCACGCCACTTCTAACACTATCCAGTCTGGTCAGCATTGCATTATCTCTTCTCGTCTTCGCTGGCCTGCACATATACCTATTTGAGCGACTTCGGGATGCCTTGGTTGACGAAGGCAATCCCCGCAACGCCTGCATAGCGGCTCTGGAACAAATCAAACCCGCACAGTTTGGCACGTACGGCGTGCTCATCGTACTTTCTATAGTCTTTATCATAGTAGGAACAGGTCCACTGCTCGATGGTGCTCTTACCCTGCTTTCCGGAGCAGCGGCTGGCCTTGTCACAGTCCATTTCTTCACGCGTACCGTGCTGACAATCGCCGTGGAACATTGGAACCTCACGAAAATGAGTATTTAAACATGGAACAGTTGCAAAGAACGTATCTTTCAATTATCGACAAGTCTGTCGCCGTCATGATAGTGACGGGTATTCTACTTGTAGCCGGGATTGTATTCTCAGGGCTTCAGAGTACTATCGTTGTATCAGCAAATCTGCAGGCTCTGGTATTGGAGGGCAATCTACTCTTTGGCGTGTTTCTGGCGACCTCGGTGGCCCTGGTTTATGCAGGTTGGCGTTTTGACAATCAACCAGGACGTGCCATTGTAGTAGCCGTGATTTCCGTGGTGATGGGTGGCATCATCAATATGCTCTTCACCACAGCAGTAGAGGGTGGGTGGCTTCCAGCTTGGTTTGGCGTCTTGCTAGGCGCCTGGGTGATGATTCTCTTCGGAGCCTGGAAGATACAGGCACGTTTCACGTTGGCCATCATCGGTATGACCATCTATGCAATCATCACGACTGCGGGCTTTCTCATAGGTCTTCAACCTTTGGTTTCTGCGCCAATGGCAGTGGGGCTTCTTTCGGTTGGCCTGTTGGCCTTTGTATTCGCCTGCTTGATCGGCGAGCGTGTGATAGCCAATATTGCCACCAGGCGCGAAGCACCGGAGGTATCCATTCGGGAGGGTGCTTCCGATTCTCTCCGTATGGTTCTGATCTGGGGACTGGCGGCTATCTGTGTGGCGGCGCCGGCTGCTCTCACCGGTGGTGGCCCTTTTTATTCTGTAGGACTCGTGCTTCTCGTAGGCGCTTCCGTGAGTATCGTGTCCGCGCTGGCATTCCCGGCCTGCCTCCTGCTCGTCAAGGGAGGAACAGGCATCCCTCCAAGGGCCGCGGCCACGCCGGGCAAACGGCGAAAATAGTGTCAGCTTCACCAGATTCCGTGCTCATCACAAGGAATGTGACCAAGGTCTTCCAGGCCGGAGATGACGATGTTCCGGTATTGACGGACGTGACCCTCGATATCAATCGTGCGGAATTTCTGATAGTGATGGGACCCAGCGGATGCGGCAAAAGCACCCTGCTTCACCTACTCTCAGGTCTCGACAAACCCACCTCGGGTGAGATCCTCGTAGATGGCCTGGAAATTACCAGTCTCAGCCGACGCCAGATGACGTTGATGCGACGCGAGAATATCGGTTTCATCTTCCAATTCTTCAATTTGCTCCCCCATCTCACTGTCCGCGAGAATATCGCCATGCCGACTATGATATCGGGAGGTGATCCAAAGTTGCGAGAATCGTACCTGGATGGGCTAATGGACTGGATTGGGATCACCCACCGTGCAGGTCATTTTCCTGCCCAGCTTTCCGGGGGTGAGATGCAGCGTGTGAGTATCGCTCGAGCGCTCTCGAACGAACCAGCCATTGTCCTGGCCGATGAACCCACAGGTAACGTCAGTTCACGGGTAGGGGAAGATGTAATGAAATTGCTTCGTGAATGCACCGACAAGCGTGGCCAGACTGTCCTTCTGGTAACCCATAACGCCAGAGACGCCGCGCACGGTGACCGGGTACTCTTTTTGAAAGACGGAATGATTCGCCCCGATCATACCCTAACAGGACCAGATGTGAATGAAGGTCGTATTTTTACTTGCCTGCAGGAACTTGGCATCTAGGAAGCCCCGCACACTTCTCACCATTCTGGGTGTTGCTCTGGGGATGGCCACGGCGGTAGCGGTCTTTGTCCTGGACTATAACACAATCTTGACCATGAAATTCCGTGAGCTGTCTAAATACGGCACACCAGATGTTGAGATCGTCCCGGTAACATCAGGTTCCTCAGACTTCGCTGCGGCGCACAGGTTCCTTGCCCAGAAGCCCTATGTAGTTCGATCGACCCCATTGTTCTTCAAAAACCTGTTTCTTGCTCTCAAGAGTCGGCAGGAGGGGCTCGAAGTGGCCGCCCTTGAACCCGATGCCGGGGAATGGTTTTCGGGATACGCAGTGGCCTCCGGTGGAATCAATCTCCGTGATGATGGAATCGCAGACCTGCTTCTCAACGAACGGTTTGCGGAGAAGCATGGTATCTCGGTGGGTGACACGGTTCGGTTTCTGGAAAGAAGTGATGTGCCTTTCCAGGTCACCGGCCTGCTCCGTCACTGGAAGTTGGGATCGCGGAATAACGGTAATTTCGCCATCATCCCTTTTCAAACGGGCCTTGACGTATTTAGCATTATAAATGTGACTCCGTTTCTGTGGGTGAAGACGGACGGCTCTCACAGCGTTGAGGATATGCGCAGTGATCTCGGCTATGACTACGCGGTCACCCAGCCTCCCCATGTACTCGCTGGTGAGACGGGTGACGAAAAGGTCATGCGTGACGGTGTCCGCATCAGCGGCCTGCTGACGCTCTGCCTTGGTCTATATCTCGTATTAACCTCCCTTACCATGGCCGTAGCGGAGCGGATTCGCGAAATCGGATTGATGCAGGCAATCGGTACCACAGGGCGCCAGATTCTGGCCATTTTCACGATCGAGGCAGGCCTTATATCCATTGCAGGGACCTTGCTGGGATTGATTGGTGGCATCGCACTAGCCTACGGACTGTCTCGTCTGGGATTCTCTTCGATCGGCACCGGACTATGGCTCTGGACCTTCCGATTGCCTCTCGAGAGGATTGT
>JABIQT010000304.1 GCA_018667995.1 Candidatus Latescibacterota bacterium | reverse complement strand
TCTACCAAACGAGCCTGATGGAGGGCATCCACAGCTGCTGCGTATCCCTCCAGGTCGTAGTCAGCGCTCCTGAAGTCCAGTAGTCCACCGAGTTCGCCAGTCGGCCGGATCTCGTAGAGCGGAAGTGACAGCCGAGGAACGTATCCGCCGGGTGCCGGCAGTAGTCTATCCTTACCGTCTGCAGCTATATGCCCTGCCTCCTCCAGCTTCGCGACAGCCTCGGAGTAATCCTGCACTGATTTGTTGATCTGGTGCCACGAGGCGAGTATCGGTCCCATATGAAGAGTTTGGGCGAGTTCATAGGTTGAGAGCGCGACCTCCTTGAGCCCGCGTTCTTCAAGCTCCATGGAGCGGCTATTGGGATTCTGCATGATGCAGAACGTGTCACCTGGCAGATGGGTGATAGAGCACTCCTTGACCACACGTAAGAGCAGCGCGGCCTCCTGGACGGGCGTGTTGTTTGCGATCCCGCCATCACCGTACCAGTTGCCGTTAATTTCCACAAGTGGGAAGAGGACCGGGATGGCAGCTGACGCCAGGAGACATTCAATCAGCATTTCTTTGCTATCGATTCTCTTGAAACGACTGAGCTTCTGACGCACGCCTTCGCGATCTGCTGCCTCTCGATCCTTCCGAACAACCTCGTCGATCAGACTAGACGTGTAGAAGCTCCTAATGCGGCCGTCGTCAAAGCACGTGGCAACCAGTACCAGCGGTGCCTCATCGAGCGAGCCGAAATCCACATCCTTCAGGGCTTCTGATACAAGCTGTCGCAAGGCTTTGGTATCAAACAGATAGAACGGTTCCTTACCCAGAAAAGCGCGCCACAGAAGCCTGCGCATGATACGTCGGGTGTCCTTTTTTCGACCCAAGGATTCGCCGACTACAGACTTCGCGTTGGCGTTTGTCCACAGCTGACGTAGGCGTTCCGCACCATCCTCAGAAAAGGCGGCCAACACTGCAGCGTTCAGGGCACCAGCTGACGTGCCGATGTAGCACGTCTGCCGTTCGTGGCCGACAATGTCCCTGTGGAAGTCGCGGATAGCACGTGCAGCTCCGCTGCCGAAGGCACCCGTCGCGCCCCCGCCGCTTAGGACAACGCAGTCAAGTTGCGTCTCAGTCATACAATGCCTTCCCTCAATGAGAACAACCACCAGTGATTGAGCATTCTCTGCCTTCACTCAAGTCGTCGTACGAGAAATAGTATAGTCTGGCTGGTCAGGACAACCCCGCGAATGCGCCAACGCGGCTGATTAGGTAGACTCAGATACGTGAGCACTATTTCCTCCCCCTTAACAATGGAGCGGAGTGACCAATGACCGTCTACTTCCACGGTAACTTTGGCCTGAATCGAGAGTACATGTCGGGCGTACTTGCACTGCTTCGCAAGAAAGGTAAACCGTCTGACAAAGAGCTCGGTGCCCTCTTTGGCTACGGTGGGCCGTTCGGTTCGCGCTACCGTAGCTGGCTCCATTACTCGGGGTTGATTGAGCAGCGCTTGCCGCTCCAGCTTACCCAGATGGGCGAAGTCATCGTTTCGAAAGACCCCAAATTAGAGACCCCCACAACGATGTGGTTTTTGCATCACGAGTTGACGACTGATCCCGTTAAGGTCGAGTCGTGGCATTTCTTCTTGAATGAGTTCTTACCTAAGAAGACCAGCTTCACTCGAGACGACCTACTCATGGGTCTTGCCATGAAGCTCGGCCCCCACAGCCAGAAACACTTCGGCATGGGAAGCAAGCTGAACGCGGTGATCGCGAGAAAACTCGTCGAATGCTACTCAGCGGATCACGCATTGGGGGAGCTGCGTTTTATCGAGCAGGTAGGGAAGGACGAATACAAGACCCTCAAACCTCGGGTGCGTGGTCCGTGGAAGACCCCTGCTGCTCTAGAAAAGGCCTACGGTCGGTGAGAAGATCGAGTGCGTTTTGACGGGAGGGCCAGTTAGAATCCTATCATCGCGAGTGTTTGCCTCTCATTGACGCGCCTTCCACCTGTCCAGGTAGCTGAACAGGAACGCTTCGTAGCTGGTTCGTGGACCAACTGGTGCTGGTCGCCTAGTGGATCTCAGACGGCTATTCGTCTGGTTTCGCTTGGAATTCGCGACACCCGAATCCTGGAAATGCTGCCAACAGACAGGACCGCAGTGAGACTCATGCGTAGCCCCGTGACTGCACCGCCTGCCTGCTCGGGTAGTCGCTCTGCACTGGGTGTAATCCTCCACTTGCTGATGATCAGAGACCGTTTCGAACTGACGCCGATTCCAGTGTGCCATTCGTGCATCCTCCGGTATGGGGGTTCGGAGATCTGCTTGCAATTTCGGCACCATCCAGTCGCTCGCGCGTAACACCCCCTCATAACTTGCTGATTATATGCAAGTTAACATCTTTCTCGTTGTCATTCCGATGTACGAATCATAAGCATCACTCCCTCGAATTTCACGGCACAGTCCTCGGAAATCTGAGTTTGGCGGCAGTAGGGTGACCTACGTTGTCATTCGCCATGATGCAAGTCTCGCTCTGATTGTTTGCGAACGAACTCGACTGTCCTCCGACCAAGGTCGGCCAGCACCACCCCTTTCGTCCCACCGTGGCTCGTATTCGAGGCGTGGTGGACTTGGTAGGCGACAAAGAAACCTTCCACACCAAGACTAACGTGGGTCACGTCGAACGGTTCACCAGCGAGCACTCGCCCGCACCCCTCGTAGGTCCTCAGAAGTGGAGGCAGATCACCGACCTCTTGGATGGGCACCACCAACCCGCCGTCTGCCAATTGACCTACCTCTGAATGCAGTATCGCGTACTCGAGCGCAGAGGGTTTTCCCGTCAGCTGCAGTAGCTTGTCAGCAAACGCGCAGGCGCGTTTATACGAGCTGAGATGGTCTCGAACATCACTCTGCATCTCGCTGGGCAGTTGACCAAATCGTGGCCGTTCGCCGAAAGAAGAAAGAGCTATCTGCACGAGTAGATCCTGCATGCGCACTTTTCGCACGCGTTCCCACGCCTCTTCGCCTGTGGCTTTCCGAACAACCCACCACGCTTGGCGAAGGGTACCAAATCGGCCCGCGAGTCCTTCGTGCTCGAGTGTTTCTGGACCGCGCGGTAACCGTCCTCTCTCCAGGTAGAATGCCTCCAAACACTCGAGCGCCCCGCGATTCTCTTCGTACAGTGCGTCTGCTTGGCGCACTGTTGGCCGCTCAACCCGCGCTCGCATTCGCCGAGCAATCAAGCGTTGTGCTTCTGTGTCGTCTCGGAAGACGTAGAACACACCGGGCCTGGCTGCCACGACCTTCTTCTGAAGCTCCGCTTCGATCCAACCTCTGAGCTCTTCTTGAGTGAAGTACTTTTGGAACGTCCCTTTGCTGGTATATGATCCATCTTCCTCAGAACCCGACGATGGGCCATCAAGGCGCGCAGCAACAACGAGCAGTTCGTTGGCCAATCCCCATGCGCTTCGCAGAGTCTGGCCCCGCTCTGCGCTATCCTCGATCACATTTGTCACATAGCCCAGATTGACGACATCGGCCTTCAATAATTGCGATTCGTTTCGGTGCACAGGATCCCAGCCCCGAGACTCAATCCCCGCTGCTTCGACGAACCGCACGTCGTCTCCTCTACCGCAGCCGTAGTCGAAGAAGGATTTCCCTTGTCGGAGAAGACCATCTTCCATCGTCGACCTTACCGGCAACGAGGGTTCAAGCCGGGCGATCGCCGTGAGGTGTCTAGCAGAGCGAACGGGCAAGGTCACATCAGCCGTTTGATAGCGCCCACGACCCCATCCCAAGCCACGTCTGCCGTCATGTGACACCATGAGAATCGTAGGGCACCTTGGATCTCGTCGTCGCTCAGTCCCATTGACTTGAGCACGTGGCTCGGTTCGTAGCTGGATGAGGTACATGCTGATCCATTGGAGACGGCCACATGATCCTTTAGGGCCACCATAAGCGCCTCCGAATCCAAGCCTGGAAACGACAGATTCACGACGTGCGGTAGGACGCGCGCTTGATCGCCATGGAACACGGGCTCAAGGGGCTCGATCGCCGCAAGCATCGTCCTCCTGAACTCTGTGCATTGCTTCTCTCGTTCCGCTGCATGAAGAGCCGCAAGTTCAGCGGCAACGCCCAATCCTGCGATCAATGCCACTGGTAATGTTCCAGGTCGGAGGCCGCGTTCCTGACCACCACCGAAGACCAGGGGCGTCAGCGGTGGCTTTTCATATCCCCGTCGTCGCGCGATCAGAGCACCGATGCCCTTGGGCCCATAGATCTTGTGGCCACTCACGCTGATCAGGTCGATTCGCGGATCCCTCAACCCATCGAGGTCCTTACCAAACCCCTGAGCTCCGTCGACGTGCAGATACGTGGGATGGTTTTGTAACAGCTCTGTTAACTCGGGCAGACATTGCACGATGCCTGTCTCGTTGTTCACGTGCATCAGCGAAACCAACACGGTGTCGTCCCTTACAACCGCTCGGATGGCTTCAGGCTCAACCCATCCACCGCTATTCGGCCTGACTAACGACACCTCGTACCCCCGCCTTTCAAGAACTTCCAGTGGCTCAAGTACCGCCTTGTGCTCGAGCGCCGTGCTGACGATGTGCTTGCGACCGACAGACTCTGCGTGTTCGCGAAGTCCGAGGATGGCCAAATTGTTGCTTTCTGTTGCCCCGCTAGTGAAGAAAACCTCGTTCACTTCAGCATCGACAACGCTAGCGACCTTCGCCCTGGCACTCTCTACAGCGCGTTTCGCGTCCAACCCATAGCTATGAGTTCTACTACCTGAATTTCCATATTCCACACGCATATAATTCATAACTTCTTCTAAAACAGCATCTTCCATCGGGGAAGTTGCGTTACAATCTAGATATACTGGCACTGATCATGTCCTTGCTTGCTATCATTGTTTGTCAAAATCTGTGGATGTGATGACAAACAATAGACACCCTTGACAAGGTTTCCAAGAGAAAAGTATGTTTGTCATATCGTTGACATACAAATCTTGTGGCACGTGATTTCCCACCAGTTTGTTTGTGAAATAGGGTGTAGCACTTAGCCTGACACGGCTTTGTTTCGCTTAGCAGTTGCAGCTCAACGCATATCCCAGGGCATGCAGATGAATTCTTCTTTCGGATCGTCATTCCCCTGCATCAGGGGAATCCAGGCTCGACGTGAATACTATGTCGTGATGTGCCCTCTGAGGTTCCTACCCAAGATGTTCCAGTACGACGAAGAGGAACTGAAACCCGAACTACGTGCTCAGAGGATCTTGAACAAGAGTCGCTTGCCTGAGCTACGTAACTACATCCTCGAAAATCCAGATAGCTACGTCTTCTCCGCTCTCACAGCATCAGTCGATGGAGATCTGAAATTCGATCCCCAAGGCGCCGAGGGACCGGGCTTCTCGTTGGGTACCCTACATATCGACTTCAACGCCCGATTCATAATCAACGATGGGCAGCATCGTCGGGCTGCGATCGAGCTCGCGTTGCAGGAGAATCCGGACATAGCCAACGAGACTATTTCCGTCGTGCTCTATATGGACAAGGGTCTTGAACGCTGCCAGCAGATGTTCGCGGACCTGAACCGCCATGCCATCCGCCCGTCGGCCTCACTTGGTTTGCTATATGAACATCGAGACTCGAGAGCACAACTCACGAAGTCGATGGTGTTAAGCTCCCCGATCTTCCGTGACTTCGTTGAAATGGAGAAGTCGTCGCTGGCACAAAGATCGAGAAAGCTCTTCACGCTGAGCGCGGTACACACAGCAACGGGCGCCCTTCTACGAGACGTCGAGGCCGATGATGATAACGCACTGTGTGATTTAGCCCAAGGCTACTGGGAAGCCGTTGCAGAGCAAATGCTGGAATGGAATCTCGTACGTGATTCAAAACTCACCGCCGGGGAGGTGAGGCGGGATTTTATCCATTCTCACGGTATCGCTCTGCACGCGCTCGGGAAGGCGGGCAACACCTTGCTCTCTGCAGGCATCACTGACTTCGAAAAAAGCTTGGCAGATCTCGGGACGATCGATTGGTCGCGGGCAAACGCACCAACGTGGGAAGGTCGGGCCCTTATCGGGGGCCGCGTGTCTAAGTCCACACACAACGTCATTCTGACTGCGAATCTGATCAAACAGCGACTGGGCATCGCTCTGACATCTGAGGAACAACGCGTCGAAGACGCGTTCCAGCGAGGAGACAATAAGTGACCGGTGAACAGTACAGCGCCTTCGAAGAACTCGGCTTACGAGGCACCGTCGACGTCCTTATTGCCGAGATCCGTTCCCTCTACCTGGAGGATGAGGTCCCTTGGGTGGTAGGCTACAGCGGCGGCAAGGACTCGACCGCGGTGCTCCAACTCGTCTGGCAAGCACTTGCAGGATTGGAGAAGAGCCAGCGAAAGAAGACGGTTCACGTCATCAGTACAGACACCTTGGTCGAGAACCCGATTGTTGCGCTCTGGGTCTCGAATTCGCTGGAACTGATGCGTGCTGCAAGTGAAGAGGACGACTTACCCATCCAGCCCCACCGACTCACTCCTGCCGTGAAAGACACATTCTGGGTGAACTTGATCGGCAAGGGGTATCCAGCTCCACGTAGACGCTTTCGGTGGTGCACTGACAGGCTGAAGATCTCGCCCTCAAATACGTTCATCATGGACGTCGTTCGGACCAATGGCGAGGCCATTCTTGTCCTCGGCACACGCAAAGCTGAGAGCTCCAAACGCTCGGCGGTTATGACAAATCTCGAAAGGCATCGGATCCGGGACCGGCTGAGCCCTAATGCCCGCCTGCCGAACTGCCTCGTCTACTCCCCGATCGAGAGCTGGTCGAATGACGACGTCTGGACATTCCTCATGCAGCAGAAGAACCCATGGGGCAATGACAACAAGAATCTCCTCGGCATGTATCAAGGTGCATCTCCCGATGGAGATTGCCCCCTCGTTGTCGATGAGACGACCCCGAGCTGTGGAAACAGCAGGTTTGGTTGCTGGGTCTGTACGCTGGTCGAAGAGGACAAGTCGA
>JABIQT010000588.1 GCA_018667995.1 Candidatus Latescibacterota bacterium | reverse complement strand
TGAGATCGGTATTGACCAGACTCTGGCACGGCGATGTGGGTTATTGCATGACATTGGCAAAGCAGTGGATCATGAAATGGAAGGATCCCATCCCGAAATTGGCCTGGCGTACGCCAAACGGTGCGGTGAATCCATGGAGGTCCAAAATGCCATCGAGGCCCATCATCACGATGAAGAGGCAGAAGTAACCTCGCCGATCACATTCTTGGTTGCCGCTGCAGATGCCATTTCAGGTGCCCGTCCAGGTGCCCGCAGAAATGATCCGGAAGACTACACTAAACGTGTGGTCGAGCTGGAGGACCTGGCGAAATCGTTCCCGGGAGTAGCCGATGTATATGCCATAAACGCGGGACGAGAAGTTCGAGTCATGGTCAAACCTGATGAAGTAGATGATGACACCGCGAACATCCTGGCATTCGATATTGCTCAGAAAATCCGTAGCGAACTCACCTATCCCGGGCAGATTAAGGTGGTAGTCATACGAGGCAAGATCGCCCATGGGTGGACAAATCAGGCTGAGGGCAAACGACAGGAGCGCAAGAAGCACTACGGTCGCAACCGGGGTAATCGTCAGCAGAAATCGTCTGGTGGACATGCCGCAGCAGGTTAGTAGATGGCAGCGACCACAGGTGATGAGTTGATGGACACCCTAACGCAACAGATCAAGGCACGCGCGGTGGAGTTGGGCTTTGATCTCGTTGGAGTAGCTCCGATTTCCAATGCACCGAACGCCGATGCCTTCGAGGATTGGCTGGCGCACGGATATGAAGGCGAGATGGCATACATGGCCCGGAATGTCGAGAAACGACGACATCCGGGCCATGTTTTGTCTGGGGCAAGATCCTTGGTGGCTGTAGCATTAAACTACAAACAGCCCGATGATGAGTTGCTAGTTGATAGTCCTATTCACGGACGGGTCGCCCAGTATGCACGTGGTATTGATTATCATGACCTGATGAACGACCGACTGGATTCGTTGTTGATATCGATCAAGGAGCTGGCCGATATACCCGTTCGTGGCAAGGTATACGTTGATACGGGCCCGGTCCTGGAACGTGATTTTGCGGTCCTTGCTGGTTTGGGCTGGTACGGCAAGCACACGAACCTGATTAACCGTAATATGGGCTCCTGGTTTCTCATAGGAGAAATCTTGATTGACCTTGAGTTGACTTACGACAAAAAGGCGACCGATCATTGCGGAACATGCACCCGATGCATCGAAGCGTGCCCCACGGATGCAATCACTGAGCCCTATGTTGTCGATGCGAGGCGATGCATTTCCTATCTGACTATTGAGCTCAAAGGTGCTATCCCTGAACAGCTGAGAACTGGATTGGGCAACCACGTTTTCGGGTGTGATGACTGTCAGGATGTCTGTCCATGGAACCGGCGGGCACCTGAAGCTCAGGAACCAGCCTTCAAGGCCACACATATCACCGATCACCCCTCATTGGTGAAGCTCCTCCGATTGACAACTGAGGACTTCCGGGCGAACTTCAAAGGTAGTCCTATAAAACGTACTAAGCGTCGCGGCCTTCTGCGCAACGTGGCGATCGCCCTTGGCAATAGCAATGACACTGAAGTTGTGCAACCCTTGATCGGTGCCCTTGATGACGAGGAGCCTCTCGTACGACAGCATGCTGCATGGGCACTGGGGCGCCTCCGAACACAGGAGGCTCACTGCGCTCTCAACCAAGCAAAGGCAGGTGAGGAAGATCCCGACGTTCTCGATCAAATCAACCTGGCCATTTCAGAATATCCATAAATCGTGATCGATCACACCGCAGTCATCTCTGAGCTTACCACCCTTCGTCTATTCCTTCTCTGCTGGGGTTGCTGCGCCCTTGCGATACGAACATTTTATGCAAGGCGATCTGCCCGCCGAAATGCGCTGCCTGACAGCACGTTTGTAAACCCACATCCGTATGCAGTGGTTGCGGTATCCACTTGGATCCTGGTATTGGCCCTCTTCACGGCCAGGCCTGATTTACTCCAAATACCAGGATTCTATACCCAATCCGTGCCTTCCGTATATCAACAGATAGTAGGAATTACTGGTTTGGTGCTCGGCCTCTATCTGCTAGCGCGGGCCCACCAGGAACTGGGGGAGTTCTATGGCGTCCGTCTCTTTCTCAAAGAGTCACACGAGACCGTATCGACAGGACCTTACGCCCTTGTCCGCCACCCCATGTATACCGCCTATATGGTATGGATCCTCTCAACACTGGTGTTTGTGCCGCAGGTAGGGTTGGCCTTAATGCTTCCAGTGGCCTGGATTGGATTCTCCAAGATGGCAGAAGTAGAGGAGAACATGCTAACGCAGGCTTTAGGTAAGGACTATGGGGATTATATTGGTGAAACTGGAAGATTTATCCCTTGGGTCTAACCAAGCAAAGTGCTTGTGGTCCTTTTCTTACCCCCATATATTGACCGCAATTTCAAAATACTGAAGCCTCCAGGTACGGTGTTCTATGAAGCAGTACATTCGCAGGGGAGTAATATGCTGAAAACCAAACTCTGGTTTGTCGTGGCCGTACTCACAAGTATGGCCTGTGCAGGTCCCCGTGCCGTTCAGCCCACCGGCGAGGTATCTTACCCGGCGCCCGAGACCGTACAACCATCACCAGAATCCGTTGATGGCCCGGTTTTGAGTCTGGACCAGATATCCTTGGCAGACTCCCTACAGTATGCCAAGGACCCGCTACAGACACTCCAGATTACCAGAAACTACTATGACATCGCCCTGAGTTCCGCTCAGGCTCAAGACTTCACGGCGGCTCAGACAGCCATCGACGAGGCCTTGAGGCGCTTGATCTCTCTGTCAGACCTGCGGCAGACATGGGTGATTACCGGTCGGCAAGAACTCCTGCGGGATCTTTCCCGTCTGGTTGTGAGGGTTCATGAAGGTGGATCCCTCATTGTACCTGAACGACGAGGTGAGATTACACGTGATACCAACTCGCAGGTCACTAAACAGATTGACTGGTGGAGACGCTATAGTCCGGGAGCCCTGAAGTTGTCGTATGCTCGCTCCGGTCTGTACCACGACATCATCCAGAGCGAGATTGAGAAACGAGGTATGCCGCAGGAATTACAGTGGTTGCCTGCCGTTGAAAGTAACTTCAAACCACGGGCATACTCCTGGGCTGATGCGGCGGGCCTCTGGCAGTTTATCATGGGAACGGGAAGTCGATATGGCCTGAGCCGAACCGAATATGTAGATGATCGTATGGATCCCTTTAAGGCAACCGGTGCGGCGCTGGATTACCTCAATGATCTCTATGACATGTTTGGAGACTGGCATCTGGCTCTCGCTGCTTACAATTGCGGGGAAAACAGAGTTCTACGTGCCATAAATCGTCAAGGTACATCGGACTTCTGGCAGCTCCGCCTTCCCAAGGAAACCCGCAGATATGTGCCTCGCTTTCTTGCAGCCGTATACCTTTTCGAGAATCCGGAACTCTACGATATCGAGTTGCCCGATCGCGAACCTCCCTATG
>JABIQT010000410.1 GCA_018667995.1 Candidatus Latescibacterota bacterium | reverse complement strand
GCTGAAACTCCCGCCGTCGAGGTCAGCCTCGCACAGTACTTCTGCCTGCTGCTGAATCAAGATCCCTATTCCGTGCGTAGCGCACCGATTGTGGTACTTCCCAAGAACGCATGCAACAGCTACCTGCCGATCCCATTTGAATCATTCCGGATGGAGATAGAAAATCAGAGCCCCTCCAAAACATGTATCTGGTTTATGGCCGACTGGCAGGCCTATCCCGATTCGATAGATCTTACGCCCCTACGACTACAGGTAGTCTCCCGGCATGCGCATCCTGCCGAGCCGGCTGGTAGCTATCTCATGGCTGATTTCAGCGGCAGTGGTTTCGTTGCAGGTATGACAAAAGGGATTCGGGTCAAGGACGAAACAGATGCTTGGTTCCACACGGGCGGGGATCTGTGGCTTCTGGACGGAGAAACAGCGCCAAACCCAATGCGGGGTATCGGTGGTGAGGATGTATTTGGGATGAGTTTCGGGGTATGGAATGAGCAGACTCCCTGGATCGGAACACCCCATATCGGTCAAACCAGCGGTCCCGGCCAATTGGGATATGAGTGTGTTAACTACCGATTCTTTGGTCCGGATCCGGTCTGGTTCAATACATCAGCGGTAGTTCGGTTCGGCAGCAAAGGCAATGACACGGAATCTGTAGTATATGCCTATCTCGAGCCGAAGAACCCTCCCTCCATAAATTCGCCTAAGCGTTGGCAACTGGCAGGGCCATTTCCGTGCCGATCGGAGTCGGAGTTCCAGAAAACCGAGTGGGGCGCTCAACCCGTTGACACCTGGCCTGATTCCTGGGTGCCTGATTTCGGCCAGTATGTTTCTGAGAAGGGGGCAATTCCGATTTCAATTCCGGTTCAAGCCGAGACCGAACATGGCTGGTGCGATCTCTCTCGCCACTTTCGCGGCCGGCAAAAAACCAATCATGGTACCCAACCCACTCAAGTGTCCGGTTACGCAGTAGGCACAGTGAGAATGCCCACGTCCGGGCGATATCGTATCCTTGTCGGGTTTGACGATTGGATGCAGCTCTCTGTGAACGGTGTGGAGCTTTTCGAGCGGAGGCATGAAGAGGGATTTAGTGAAACCGAGGTTACATGCGATCTTCCTGAAGGGGACTCGCAATTTGTGGTTAAACTGTCCAACGACGACAATTTTCAGTGGCGTCTCTGGACATTCAGCTTCCGAATAGAAGAGTGAAGGTTCCAATGGCAAATCTGCCGCACATGATTTACATCCTCTCAGACGAACATTGTGGAAAAGCTATGAGCCACATGGGTGACCCTAACGTTCGCACCCCACATATGGACCGCCTTGCGGATGAAGGGGTCTCATTCACCCGTGCCTATTCCAACTGTCCCGTGTGCACCCCGTCCAGGGGCACTATTTTTTCCGGAAGGCATGCACATTCAGGACCTGTCCAGGGGTTCTTTGATGTGTTCAAAGCCACCGCGCCGAGCACAGCGACCATGTTACGAGCAGAGGGGTATCATACGGCCTATTTCGGGAAGTGGCACTGCGGTGTGGTGCACGACCAGAAGCCGCCGGGAGTACGTGGAAATCCGGATGCCTACACGCGATGGCCCATGCGAACACCGGAGTTTCATCGTGCAGGATTCCAGGACTGGTATGGTTTCGAGGTAAATAACGCACCATTCAAGGGATTCTACTACAAGGAACACGAAGTTGAACCACGTTGGATGGAAGGCTATCAGACGGATGTGTTGACCGACATGGCCATCGAGTACATCACATCCTACGACGGGGACGAACCACTTTTTCTCGTGCTGAGCGTCGAACCGCCTCACTTCCCGCTGGACGCGCCTGAGGAATTTCTGCGTTTTAAGCCAGACGATTTGATCGTCCCGCCGAATTTCGGTGAGGACGAGTCATTACGTGAACAGTTAGCCATCTACTACGCCATGGTCGAGAATCTGGATTCGAATATCGGTCGGTTGGTGCAGGCCATAGACGGCGCATCTGGATTCAAGGAGAACACAGCCACGGCTTACTTCTCGGACCACGGCGACTTCATGGGTTCACATAATGCAATAAATCGCAAGTCGCACCCGCAGGAGGAGTCCGTTCGAATTCCTGCCATCTTCCACTGGCCCAATAACATACCACCCCAAGGCAAACAAGACGGGCTATTCAGTCTTGTGGATCTGCTTCCCACCACACTTGGTCTGCTTGGAGCAGAGATTCCCGATCACCTTCAGGGTTTCGACCATTCATCGAACCTACGCGGTCGCGAATCCGACAGTCCTGACGCCGTGTTACTGGAAATGCACGGCAACCCTCGTTGGAATTTGGATTTTCAGGATTGGCGTGGACTAGTAACCAACCAGTGGAAATATGCATTCTATGAGACCGGTCACCAGTACCTGTTCAATCTCGCGAACGATCCATTTGAGATGAACAACCTTTCGGAGTCGGATCCGGAAATGTGTGCACAAATGCGACAACGCCTGTTGGAGCTGTTAGCGGACACCCGGGAGCCCTTCTTTCACGTCATAATAGAACACGGAGTGCCGCCGGAGTTCCCTGTCCTGGACGTATCCGATGCCAAGACCGCCGGATTATCTCCCGCCTGGTCGGATATGATTCGTAGACCTCCCAAATAAATCGTCTGTTGGTCAGGGTTGGTCCACCACTCAGAGATGCTCTGCCACATGGAAAGCAACAACTATGAGAATCGCGGTCTGTGAAAGTGCACCAGAGATGATGCCCGGCGACGACGCTTGGATGAGGTTGTCATCCGAAGTTGGAAAGACAAATTGTGATCTCTTTCTGCTCAACGAAATGCCCTTTGGACCGTGGGTTGCCGGCTCTCCGGAACCTAACGATATTGTGCTAAAGACCTCGCGAGATACCCACCAGGCTGCATTCAAGATCTTGGGCGAACTGGGAACGGACACGATCCTCGGAACGCACCCGGTTCAGCAGTCCGGTGCCACCGTAAATGAGGCTTATATCTGGCACAATGGCCATATGAACGCCCTGCATACCAAACAATACTTTCCGGAGGAAGAGGGATACTATGAAGCGAGTTGGTTTCGTCCAGGTACCTCGCATTTCCGACTGGGAGAAGCGGCAGGTCTTCAGATTGGATTCTTGATCTGTACGGAAGTAATGTTCAACGAGTGGGCCAGGTTCTATGGGCGGGCAGGAGCCCATATTATTGCCGTACCCCGTGCCGTTGGCGCGTCGTCACTACACCGATGGAAGACTGCACTGTCCATGGCGCCCATCGTATCCGGGTGCTACGTGATATCCTCCAATCGCGGCGGAACCGATCGTCACGGGCAAGTCTTCGGGGGAAGTGGCTGGATCTTCAATCCCGACGGTGATTGTATAGCAGAGACCTCACCGTCCGCGCCAGTAGTCTCTGCAGAAATAGACCGGGATTTGGTCACCCGAGCGCAACAAGGGTATCCCTGTTACG
>JABIQT010000270.1 GCA_018667995.1 Candidatus Latescibacterota bacterium | reverse complement strand
CCGGTTACCAGCAACATAAGGCTCAGTGCCGTCAGTATATTGCGCGCCTGGTTCATGGTTCAACCGCATTTTGAGGGAAGTAAATTGGTCTGGGTGTTATCAATGTACCGGCAGAAGAATGAGGGTCAAGCATGAAGTGGGGGAATCGCTTTTAGTTAAAGTTCAGCACCAAAGCGGCCGGCAGAGATATTACTCCGCCGGCCGCTTTGATGACTTACCAACCCCAGCCAATCTTGGCCTGAAATTCGTGCTGGCTCCGTCCGTCGAGACCGGTCCAGCGACCATTTTCTGTGCGATAGAAAGCATAGTCGATTTTGATGAGCTTCAAGTTCAAACCGGCACCCAGAGTCGGGTATCCCTGATTGAAACCGCCTCTGAAATTCAAAAGCGGTACTCGGAATTCTGCGCCCATGTGTACACGATTGAATATAGACACACCATCTTTGTTCAGAAGATCAACTACATCGAGTGCGAAGGTCATATTATCATTCGGATGTGTAGCAAGCCCCGCCTTGATGTTCATGGGGAACTCGTCGTCGCCAACCTTGCCGTAGAGATCCTGCACGACGAATCCGAAATTGGTACGATCACTGAGATTATGCAGCAGACCAAAGTCGACCGCATAGCCTTGTTCGCTGGATTTCAATGAATCGATAATGCTGTCGAAGGTATCATCCAGCTTCGTGACGCCAACTCGAAAATCTGCAGATCGTCGATTGATGGTCTTCAAATTGACGCCCATGGCGGTTTTCTCAGAAACTCGTTTGGCCAAGCCCATCATGACTACAATGTCTGCCGTCCCGTCAGCCAGAACCCGAGGTTCAAAAATCCCTCTATCCACACCCGCGCCTACCTTCACAGTCCCGTAGGCCGCAAGACCAAAATTGTGCGTCACGATATTGAAAGTCGGAATAAAACGCAGCTTGATCTTTTCACCGTCAAAGGGCGTCAGACCCTGAAACAACTGTGTTTCCTCTGTAGCCGTCAAATCATTGAAATTCTTCAAGTTATCCTGATTTTTGTCTATAAAATCAAAAACGTTCACCGTATTCTGATCGAATCCCATATCGTAGGCCAACGATACATCGGTGTGTGATTGATTCAACAGAGCGGGATTGTAATGAAATGCCCCTCCGTTCCGACCGGCAGCTATATATGCACCACCCATTCCAAGCGCCCTGATCGACGTTCGAAACGGTGCGTCTTTTGAACTTATTGTCTGAGACTGCGATTCAGCACCTTGGGTCAACCCCAGCATGACACAGATGGCCAAACACCGGGCTATCCAGTTCCAAGATTGGATTTTCATATCTTCTCCTGTTGTGCGACACGGAGTTCCTGACTACGGAAAAATCGTGTCCTCATCGATTAGCCCATCGTTATCATCATCTATGCCATTAAGATGCTCTTCATCGGTACGGCCATCGTTATCGTTGTCGCCGATCCCGTCGTTTCCTGCCACACCATTGTTGATGAAATAGAAAGTCGCGGAATTTCCCAGCTCTTCAACGGCATCTTTGAGCTCAGTCACGTTAATGGAAGATTCGTCACTTATCAGCCCCGCCTGAAGGAGATTAGTGATCACGCGATCTACTATGCTAGGATTTTCGCTGTCACCAACAGCCAAATCATGAATCAGACGATTGAAATTGTCCACATTGGCCTGCTTCTCTGCAACCGTGGCTCCCGACGGGAAAAGGGCTCCGGAAAGATTGCCGAACCCAAAATCGCCACTTCCGATTCGCGATATGTCGAAGAAGAAATCGGGTGGGACTTTGATTTCCAGGTCATTGTTTGTATCCCGCAGCAAGAGAATACCTTTGATGTAGGTTGCTATTGCCAGATCCAAAGCTACATCGGTCGAGTCGAACGATCCTGATGTCTGCCCCTTTGAAATGGGATCCAAGTCGTCCACTATGTCGATGGCGGCTCGATACAACAGAGTTTTGCGCGCTTCATCAGCAGCCTGTGACAATGATGCGTCAGGGCTGTACAAAGGCAAATTCGCGCCAACAGTTTGCGTCTCACTGGTTACGTCTCTTAGCAACTGCGTAACGCTGAAGCCTGCCGCCAGCAGAGTTGCCTTGGCGTGAAAGTATCGCGCATCACTGCTGTTCGGGTTTGCTACTTTCGCCTCATTAAACTTGGTCACAGCCTCGGCAAATTTTGCATCGCGAAGTAGCTCCTCACCATCCAGGATTAGATCTCCCGCGTTATCATCGGCTGCACCACGCAGACCGAAGATATTCCCTCCCTTACACCCACTCGCACAAATCACAGCGGTCAGCATTAGTAAGCCTATCCACTGTGGAAGGGATTTCCGTTTCATGTCCTTCCTCCTATTTCGAAGAGCGTCTCCCCGATTGATGACGCCAGGGGCCCACAGCCCCGTTTGTTCCGAGATCGATTCTCTATTGTAACACATCCACCTTGTCGGTCTTCTCCCACGTAAACCCGGGTTCATTGCGGCCAAAATGACCATAGGCGGCGGTCGGCCGGTAGATGGGTCGCTGCAGATCAAGTGTTTCTATGATTCCTTTGGGGGTAAGGTCGAAATGTGTGCGAATGCGTCCCGCGATATCGTCTTCAGGCACCGTATTTGTACCAAAAGTATGTACCATAATTGAGACCGGATCCGCTACGCCGATTACGTATGCTAGTTGGATTTCACACTGGGCGGCTAAGCCGGCAGCCACCACATTCTTGGCGACATACCGTGCGGCATAGGATGCCGAACGGTCTACCTTGGTCGGGTCTTTGCCTGAATAGGCACCGCCACCATGACGGCACATTCCACCATAAGTGTCGACGATGATCTTACGACCTGTTAAGCCTGCATCTCCGTGCGGACCTCCGACAACAAACCGGCCGGTCGCATTTATGTGATACTTGATTCGTCCGTGGTCTACAAGGTCTGCAGGCAGAGCAGGCGCGATCACCTTCTCAATAATGTCTTCACGAATTTGCTCAGTTGATACATCGGGGTCGTGTTGGGCCGCGATGACCACTGTATCGATCCGAGCTGGTTTACCGTCGATATATTCGACCGTTACCTGTGATTTTCCGTCGGGACGAAGGTACGGTAATGTGCCGTCCTTACGCACATCCGACAGACCTCGCGTAAGCTTGTGCGCCATCGAGATGGGCAGCGGCATCAGCTCCGGTGTTTCATCGCTGGCATATCCAAACATCATTCCCTGATCACCAGCTCCCTGGGTATCGACGCCCATCGCAATATCACTCGATTGGCGATCAATCGAGGTGAGTACGGCGCATGTTTCCCAGTCCAATCCATAGCTGGAATCCGTGTAGCCTATTGATTTTATCGTACCACGAACCACATCAGGCATGTCCACATAACCGTTGGTGGTTATTTCACCGCCAATGACAACCATACCCGTCGTTACGAAGGTCTCGCACGCAACGCGGGCAATTGGATCCTGACTAAGAATGGCGTCTAGAATCGCATCTGAAACCTGATCTGCGATCTTGTCCGGATGCCCCTCCGTTACAGATTCTGAAGTAAAAAGAAAACTCGGTGCCATGCACTTGACTCCCAAAAATATGGATTAATGATTTTTTACAGGACCGAATCAACGTGTGGATCGATCCAACCTTGTTTACGTCGTCAACTCGGAAGATGCTCCGATATTGACTTTTGCGGCTACTCCTCTAACTAAGGCATTTGCCCCGACAACTGATTCCTCCAGACGGCAATCCTGTAGAACCGCCTGCTCACAGATGATTGAGTCGGAAACTACCGAACGCTCAATGGTCACGCCTTCGGCTACCGTCACATGGGGCCCTATTACCGATGAAGAAATACTTGCATCTTTTGCAATACTCACGGGCGGAATAATAACGAAGTCCCGTTCGCCGAGAATGGGACCCTCGTGAATGGTAAGAAGCTGACGATTGGCTGACAAAAGTCGCTCCACCGTTCCGCAGTCGTACCATTCATCAACGGTAAATACCGTCATCGGATGGCCCCGGTCCACCATAATCTGAAGCGCGTCCGTAAGTTGATATTCACCGTGAGTCGTTCGTCTGTCCAGTATCAACTGTGACACACAGTCGACCAGCAGGTTTGGGTCATTAATATAATAGACGCCTGCCAAGACCAGATCCGAAGCTGGATTCTCCGGTTTTTCCTCCAGACGAGTCACTTGGCCTTCTGAGACCTCAACAATACCGAATCTCCGCAGATCTCCCTTTAGTGACTTCACGCCTATTGCACTCTTTGACAACTCATTGCGAAATACTGAAAAATCCGACTGGTATACGGTATCGCCCAGAACGATCAGGATTGGCTGCTCAGCCATCAAGTTTCTACACTGATGCAGGGCATGGGCGATACCAAGCGTCTGTTCCTGAATCACATATTGAGTCTGAAACGAATACCGGCTATCGACAAAAGATCGGATCTGATCACTCATCTGCCCCACGATTAGGATCAGCTCCTGAACCCCCAGATCAACCAAATCGTCAAGTATGTGGCTCAGTATTGGCTTGCCGGCTACCGGTACCATCGCTTTCGGTGCCGAAAACGTGTGGGGCCGCAGGCGACTACCCAAGCCGGCTACCGGAATAACCGCTTTCATGAACTTTCCTGAGTTATGCCTCTATAGATTCAAAGCAGATGCAACGGTGACAGAAAGCTATTAAAGAAATAACATTTTGAACGCAAAAGCAACAGAAAATCCAGCCATAGAAGCAATATCAGACGTGTACTAAATCGCTATATGGATCAGGGGATATGGATATCTTCCTGCGTAAGTCGTGCCTTTACGTATTCGTGAATCTCATGGCTACTGGACAGTGAGAGGACCTCTTGAGCCAGGTCACTAAGGTCGGACCGGCGCATGGAACGAATGGGCCGTTTGACCTCCGGTATGTCTATGGGACTCATACTTAACTCGTCAAGCCCTAAACCCAGTAGAAGACATGCGGTCCAGGGATCGCTAGCCATCATACCACAGACGCCCACCCAGACTCCATGTTCGTGAGCGGCAGCGACCACCATGTCGATGAGACGCAGTATAGCGGGATGGTAAGCGTCATAGATAGAGGCCACACCCGTATTTCCTCTATCTGCGGCGAGCGTATACTGTATCAGGTCGTTGGTCCCGATGCTGAAAAAATCCGCTTCGGAGGCAAGATCGGCGGCGGTCAGGGCCGCGGACGGGACCTCTATCATAATCCCCACAGGCATGTCATCATCAAAGTCAATTCCTTCGGCCGTTAGATCCGCTTTTACTTCGTCAAGCACAGCCCTTGCCTGCTGGATTTCGGAGAGTCGAGATATCATAGGGAACATGATACGCAGGTTTCCGACGGTGCTAGCGCGCAGTATAGCTCTCAGCTGTACTTTGAAGATGTCTGGATGCTCAAGGCAGAGCCGAATACCCCGAAACCCAAGAGCAGGGTTAGCCTCCCGTTCCACCGGTACACGATCGGGCATTTTATCGGCACCGAGGTCAAGAGTCCTGAGAATCACAGATTTCGGTGCCATTTGCTCCGCGATAGATTTGTAGGCTTGATACTGCTCTTCTTCAGAAGGTAGTCCATGGCGAAGTAAGTAAAGGAACTCTGTACGATAGAGACCAATACCGTCAGCTCCATGGGACAGAACCGCCTCGACCTCAAGTGGAAGTTCGATGTTGGCAGACAATTCGACGGTCCATCCATCTTCAGTCGTTGCGGGAACGTCGAGAAATTGAAGAAGCTCCTGCTCGATAGCTGATAACTGGCTGCGGGCCTCGATAAACCGATCTATCGTGCCCTGAGACGGATTAACAAAGAGCAGCCCTGCGGTTCCGTCCACAATTACCAGCGCGCCTTCTTCTATGGCCGTTGTCGCGATGTTGGTGCCGACCACGGCTGGTACGGCCAAGCCTCGAGCAACGATCGAGGTATGTGAGGCCTCACCACCTACGTCGGTTACAAAGCCGCAGACGTGAGATCGATCTATTTCAGCCGTATCAGTAGGCGAGAGATTGTGTGCAATTATGACAACGGGTTCATCGAGATCCTGAAGAGGTTTACGGTCTTTTCCCATGAGGCGCGCCAAGACCCGATATCGAACGTCTTCGAAGTCGGCGGTACGCTCGCGGAAAAAGGGATTCTCGACGGCCGACATGCTGGCGATCCAGCCCTGCATGATATCGTCGAAGATATATTCAGCGTTTCGAGATTCGCGACGTATGCGTACAATCGTTACATCGACAATCTCCGGATCTTCCAGCACGGCTCGATGCGATCGGAATATCCCAGAGATCTCCTCATCGGCTTTCAT
>JABIQT010000638.1 GCA_018667995.1 Candidatus Latescibacterota bacterium | reverse complement strand
GAAATGAAGTAAATAGTCTCTCCAAGATGACGATTCCGCAGTCTCTGCCCGAGATTGCCAGATTGAGTCCTGCTGCTTTCTGATCATTCATGGCAGCCACCGGTTGAAAGAGATAAGAGAAGGGGCCCATGCCGTGTTTCATTCCCTCAGGCGAGGTAAGACAGCCAAAGAAAAGTCCGGAGGCTGCGCCAGGATTGGCGAACGGTGTTATCTGACCGGGGATCTGTCCTGGAACGACTGGATAGTAGATCCCGCGATGTTCGTTTACCTGCCTTGGTGGCCGCCCCGGTACATTAGTCAGCTCATCATGGTACCATTCCGTGACGAATGCCACATCAGTTCGCTGGCCCTGAAAACGCCAGCTGCCGTCTCTATCCCCCCGCTTATAGTGGCCTTCCGAAATCATCTGTTCCTGTTGATCCCATGTTTGCCAGAATCCATTTTGCAGGTCGTCGATGTACTCACCGCACATCTTCATTGAACCAGATTCATACCAGACACCCCAGAATCCAATTTTCTGGCCGGCCTCGTATGATCCCTCCATTTTTCTCTGGTGATTGGGCCAATAGGACAACCATCGTCCGTGCTTTATCCCATCAATGTAGGTGCCGACTTCTCGCACAGCTCCATTTTCGTGCCAGAATGTCCAGGGGCCATGTCGGTGTCCAGCAACAATCAGGCCTTCTGCCGATCGTTCGCCGGTGGCGTGTTTCTGTGTGCTTATTCCATCTTGCGGTGTGTAGCTCATTGTTTCTTCCACGAGGAATTAACTTCGATTTCCGCACCTCTGCCCGGTGCGGTCAATCCTATAATATACAATATATCGGATACCACATGTGATTCCTATCACAAACCGAATATTCTGCCCCTGTTACGGTGTTTCGATAAAGAAATGGCACGCGAGCATCATGAGGTAAATATTGACATTCGGGGTTATAGACCCCACCTTGCCTGGGGTTTATGACCCCAGTTGGCGATCAATGGATGTTTGCACCAATGGGATCCAAAATGTGGTAATGCGCGTACAACACAGTATAGCAGGCTCGGCTTGGATTGTTCTGGAAACCGGTTGTCTGGCACGGATTTTGTTGTTTAAATTTCTGAATCACACCAACAGTTTTTGAAAAAAGCTAAAGCCCCTATAGGACCATGAGAGGGGGAATGCTATATGGATGGCAGGCGTGTGAGGCGTCCCGTTTCACAGCTATCGCCTACTTCGGACTATCCATTCCCCTGGCATTCCCCCTCTTAATTTTCTAACGATAATTCCGACAATTATATCGATCACGAAATGGGCTGAGCTCGAGATGGTCCAAGCCGACAACTGTGAAGCATGCATTGTAGTCGGGCCCGCTGATTTTTTAAAATGCATTCTCAGTACCTCCTTGAAACAACAACGGGCTGTCACCACGGACCCAGTGAATCATATGGCTCATGGACATCATATGGCGTGGTTAACTCGGTCCGTTTGGAACCCCTATGGCACAGCCTGATGTCTCGTAGTAACAGATCTTCCTTTTCTGTGAATGCCCTCTCATCGGAGGCATGATCTTGCCCTGCTGTTCCTGCGATTCGTCGTCTATGAGATATGATGAAACGGCGTTTAAGTGCGAATCTGGTGGCGCTCGATCGCACCGCTGTACTCCTCCACATCCTGCAGCGGAATATTGATGACTACCTGTGCGGTGGGATGCGGTGGAGCCCCAAGCCACAGTAAGGGCCCAGCCCTGTAAAGTGGTTGCTTCACCCTTCCGCGACCGTTCGTATTACCCTTGTAAGAACTATTGAAGCCCCCCTTCGCCCAATAGATTTCAGATAATTTGAGCAAGAGCCGGATACGCAAAAGAGGTCGGGGGCACGCATGTGCTCCCAAAGGCGGCCCCTGATGAAGGTGTCCCTTAAGATGTCCAGTGCCAATTCCACTTGCTGGCGCCGATCAAGACTCGGTGTCATGGTTCATCCTATTGCAGAGCATGTCAAGAATCTCGGTCTGAAGAACCCCTTCTATAATATCAAATCCCTCGAACCGGTGTATCGACGGTGCTTGGTCCAAATTCTCCTGTGTCAGCACTCCTCCGCGCACTTCGTGGCTGCCGGGGAAAACGTAACGGTCTAGGCGTCGGGCTCAATACGGATACCTGTATGTATGGCGGTACGGTTGGGCTGTAATTGATATACTCTGGCATAACGCTACCCGTAGGGTCGGTCAATACGTCGTTGGCCAAAGGGAGTCCTCATCGTGGCTTGACAGGCCCACACGGGCCGGCTAAGTTACCGGCGCTTAAATGCCGAAAGGAGCAGCATGAAATCACAAGCAGTGGTTTTCACGGCGCCCAATGACGTTGAATTCAAGGAAGTGGATTGCCCCGACCCCACCCGGGAGCAAGTGGTCATACGCTTAACGCATTCATGGATCAGCAATGGTACCGAAGGCTCCTTTCTCCGAGGTGAGCGGATTGATGGGGACACGGCCTACAGGCCCGGTGATTCGTGGCCCTTTCCGATCGTCGCTGGATACCAGAGGATTGGTGTCGTGGATTGGATAGGGGACGCAGTTACTGACCTGTCCGTGGGGGAAACCGTGTTTTCGGTCCTGGGTGAGGTGAACGGGATGTTTATGGCACGGGGAGGTCAGGTCTCACCATCCGTCACTGGACGTGGTGGCATCTGGAGGTTGCCTTCCGGCTCTGATCCGCTGGCGTTTTCGGGTATGGTGCTCACCCAGGTAGGATATAATTGTGGAGCCCGCGCGCCGGTAGGCTCAGGTGATACTGCGCTTGTTATAGGTGATGGACTCGTTGGCCAGTGGGCGGCGCAGACGATGCGTTGGCGTGGTGCCCAAGTGGCCGTGGTGGGCCGTCACGATGATCGCCTGGCGCAGGCCGTGCATCTGTCTGGAGCGCACGCAGTCACTAGTATGTGCCATGATGAACTGGAGACATTGAGAGGCATCGCGCCTGATGGTGTACAGGTAATGGTGGATACGGTGGGTTCCATAGCGGCGATCGAAAGGTATATGCCTTTGATGCGCCGATATGGCCATATTGTATCAGCGGGTTTCTACGGTAGAGAAGATCAACTGGCGCTTCAACCGCCCAGATACAAGGAACTGTCCATTCATCTGGTCTCGGGTTGGACAGAGGAGCGCATGGACCAGACGCTGGAACTTATTGCGAACGGGACATTGCAGACAACGCCGTTGATCACTCATCATTTTCCTGCCTTTAAGGCTGCGGAGGCGTGGGCTCTGATCGAAGGAAAATCATCACCGGTTCTGGGCGTAATCCTGGACTGGTAGTGGCAATTAGCACGTAGTGAATCGCTTCGCGATTCCACCTGAGAGGATGCGATGAGAGCTCTTCAGATAAAAGAACCTGGAATTGCAGAAATGGTGGAATTGCCATGTCCGATTCCAGGTCCCGGGGAAGTGCTGTTAAAGGTATATGCCATATCAACGTGCCCCCATTGGGATATTCACATGATGGCCGGGGAGCCTATGTTGGCAGGGCAGGTCCTTGACTATCCATTGACGCCGGGACAACCCGGTCACGAAATGACTGGAGAGGTCCTCGAATGTGGAGAGGGCGTAGATGGTTTTTCGCCTGGTATGCGTGTGGCGGCCTGGCAGGACCGCGGTGGCAGCGTGGCCCAGGGATGTTACGCCCAGTATGTTTCTTTTCGTGCAACGAGCCTGATGCCCGTTTCAGCCGATCTGGAGCCTGAACAGATCGCATCGTTAGAGCTCGCCATGTGTGTCCAGGTTATCTTTGACCAGCTTGAATTGCTCGACACAATCCGATCTAAGCGCATTGGCGTTGGTGGCCTTGGACCGGCCGGGCTGATCGCTGTTCAAATGGCACGAGCATATGGCGCCACGGAGGTGCTGGGGATCGATCCCCTGTCCGATAGAAGAGCAATGGGCTTGTCTCTCGGAGCAGATAGTACGTTCGCTCCCGGGGATCAGATGCTTCCGGAAGGACGTTTTTCGGACACTTCTCTGGATGCAGCAATAGATTGTACGGGGTTGAAGAGCTCTATAGAATACCTCATTGCCCGCTCTCGTAAGGCGGTTGGGATCTTCGGTGTGTTAAGGGAGGATGTGGTGTTTCCCGCCGACTGCTGGCGAGGCGGGTTCTCACTGATGGGATATGCTTCCCACAATCGGAGTGCTGCTGAGAAGGCTTACCAGCTCATAAAAGACCATCATCTAAACCTCGCCCCTCTCATCACACATAGACTGCCTCTGTCGCGGTATCAGGAGGGCGTTGATCTGTTGCGCCAACATGCGGCGACTAAAATACTCTTCGATCCCTGGATGGATTAACCTATGGTGCTCTCAATGATTCCAGCGGTCCGTTGAAATACCGATTGTTTACCTATATCCCTGAAATGCCCCATTGACCTTTACTCCCGATCACGCTGCAATGCGCCGCCGAGTGTTCGCACTCGCCTGGCCTGTCATATTTGAGAGCTTCCTGGAAACCTCCCTTGGGATCGTCGATACGATTCTGGTATCTCGTATTGGCGAGTTCGCCATAGCGGGAGTGGGTGCAGCGATTCAGGTCTTGTTCTTCGTTATAGCCATTCTGAGTGCACTCGGTGTCGGCAGCGCCGTCCTTGTGGCGCAATCCGTGGGAGCCCAACGACTGGATCACGCAGGTAGCCTAGCTCGACAGTCCTTCCTGTGGGGCATAGTTATTTCGATACCGCTGGCCATAGCGGGCTTCTTCTTCTCAGAAGAAATAGCCGCCTTATTTCGGCTGGAGGCGAATGTGGCAGAGGTAGCAAGCGGCTACATCGAAATCACCATGGGTACGGCCGTCGTGATGACCTCGCGTTTTCTGCTTGGCGGAGTCCTGCGTGGCGCTGGAGATTCACGAACTCCGATGCTGGTAACATTCGGAGCCAATATCATCAACGTGGTGTTGAGCTATGGGCTAATCTTCGGTTATTTCGGCCTTCCGGAACTAGGCGTGCTTGGAAGCGCTTGGGGTACGCTGATCGCTCGTATTCTCGCCCTGGCTGTAATCCTGGTGGTCCTTTGGCATGGGCGAAATGGGGTATCAATCCGGGGTCCCGTTCTTATTCGCCCCGATATAGACATAGCGCGACAGGTGTTGCGCATTGGTGTGCCCGCTGCGCTGGAGCAGCTTCTCATCACAAGCGCCTTCTCCGCACTCACCGTCGCGGTAGCAGGCTTAGGTACATTGACGCTCGCGGCTCACAGAATCACGATGAACGCGCTCTCCCTATCGTTTCTACCAGGCTTTGGGTTTGGAATGGCGGCGACATCACTCGTCGGGCAATGTATTGGGGCCAAACGTCCTGATGAGGCCGCGATCGTAGCGAGGATTGCAACAAGGTGGGGTATGCTCTGGATGAGCGGTGTCGGCGTGACGGTATTTCTATTCGGGCCCGAGATTATGGGTATCTTCTCGGATAATCCCGAGGCTGTTTCTATTGGCTCATCAGGATTGCGGGTTGTGGCCCTGGCGCAACCATTCTGGGCCCTGATCTTCATTCAGTCAGGTGCTATTCGAGGTACAGGCGACACGCGCTTCCCACTGCGAGTGAACACCATCGGCGTCTGGACCTCCTGCATACTTGCTGCGGTACTGATAGAGTTTTTCGATGGTGGATTGGCGGCTGTCTGGGCATCGTTTATCGTGATCGCCCCGATACCAGCCGGAATGCTCTGGTGGCGATTTCGTAGGACTATGAGAGAGATGGCAGAGATGAATTCACCTTCTCCTTCGGAGTCTGATTCGGAGGCGGTAGCAGAAAGAGCCTAAGCGGACCTCTGGCGGCTGCCTATACAGCAGTCGGCAGGACAGTGGTCACGGCTTGGGCCGTTACTACCAAGCGATAGTCTCACCGGATCGTCGTTAAGACGTTCCTGAATCAGTTCCCTGATCATTGAGACGAACCTGGGATGGGTCCCAACAGTAGCGGTTCGTATCATATTCAACCCTATACTGTTGCATAGCGTCCTTGCCTCCACGTCCAGATCATACACAACCTCCATGTGATCTGAGATGAACCCTATTGGAGCTATCACCACATCAGTTATGGCTGAATCTCGATGGAGAGCTTCGAGATGTGAACCGACATCCGGCCCCAACCAGGGCTGCGTCGGTGGCCCCGATCGGCTCTGGTAAACTATATCCCAATTTGATATGCCGGCCACCTGCGAGACGAGCGCAGAAGTCTCTCTGAGTTGCGCCTCGTAGTCGCAGTCTGAGGCCATCTGAGCTGGAAGACTGTGTGCCGTGAAAACCACCCTTGTCCCCGTTCGCCTCTCGCTCGGAACTCTATCCATCGCCTCACGCAAATGTTCTGCCATGGGTTCGACAAAGCCAGGGTGGTTGTAGAAGAACCGTAGTTTTTCCACCACTGGCACTCCTTCGCCGACGCGCTCCCGGGCTACCTCAATGTTTTCCAGATACTGCCGACAACCTGAATACGAACTGTATGCCGACGTAAAGAATCCCAGTGCACGACGCACGCCGTCATCTCGCATGCGAATCAGCGTGTTTTCCAGCAGGGGATGCCAATTCCGGTTGGCCCAGTAGACCGGCAAGTTAATATCACATCGTTTCAATTCCGCTTCAAGGGCAGCAATCAATACTCTGTTCTGACCGTTCAGGGGACTCACGCCGTCAAATTCGAAGTAGTGTTCGGCCACCGCAAGCATGCGCTGGTGTGGGACGTTCCGGCCCCGAAGCACGTTCTCCAGGAATGGAATGACATCATCTCGCGCTTCTGGACCGCCGAAGCTAAGCAATAGAACAGCGTCGTAGGTCTCGGTGTTGTCTGACATGGCTCTCAGGAGTGTTGGTCGATGAATCTGTGATTTGAACCCGCGATTCGGAATGATACGGGACCGAAAGATCTTCGTCAATCCATTAAGACAAGTGACCATATATCCTTGTGGAAAGAGGTCCCATTTGGGTATATTCCCGCGGTCTTTCGAATGAGGATGTCCATTCCCGATTCTATAGTAAGGAAACTGCAATGAACCATGAGTCCGATGCCAGCGAACCGCTTGATTTGCGCGAACACGGCGCCCCCATTGATGGTTCCCCGCAAGTCAGTGATCACCGTCTGTATGCCCAGATACAAGTCTATACGGGTGTCACAGATATGAAGGAAGTCACGGGAGCACTGGCTGGTGTGAATACCGACACAGTGTTGTACGCCGATGTCAGCGATCCAAATGGTATCGGTATGATGTTCCTTGCCGATGATCCTGAAGTGTTTGTCACAGATGTCCGCGATCTGCTGAATCGTTCACCGTTTGACATGATGGACCGTCGTGCCGATCTGACTATGTTCGGTCGGTCCTATGCTTCAGGCTACGAACCGGACCTTGAAGAGGCCCTAATTGGTCGCCCCTTGAGGACGGCCCTAAACCCCGAATGGCCTTGGACGATTCTATACCCACTACGCCGAAACGGTGAGTTCGCCCGCCTCGATCACAA
The DNA here is from genome assembly GCA_018667995.1 of Candidatus Latescibacterota bacterium. Taxonomy (GTDB): domain Bacteria; phylum JAAXHH01; class JAAXHH01; order JAAXHH01; family JABIQT01; genus JABIQT01. The sequence goes on along the minus strand of JABIQT010000638.1, from coordinate 2,821 downwards.
AGAGCAACGCAAGATACTCATGGAGCATGCGACCATTGGACGTTCCTATGGCCGTGAGGACTATGCGCACGATCTGCGCTTCGCCTGTTACGGTATGGATGAAGCAGATAATGACTTCGTCATCGGGCTCGTGGGGAAAGAACTGCATCCGCTCTCACGAGTTATCCAGGACATGCGCAAAACGCAACAGACTTCCTTGTACATAGAATCCCTCGGTCCGTTTTTCGTGGGCAGACAGATCTGGAACAGCCGATATTCATAGATTCGGTATAGACCGAGTATCGATCCCCGTTTGACCGCGACAGGCATGGTAGCAATCCCTTACTTATCGAATCCTATCTGGAAGAAGTTACGAGAATCCCGTACTACGGGCGACTGTATGGTGAGAGTCGGTGTATTGGCGTTTTGGAAGGTTGGCATCTGGAGGTTGATATCGCTGTAGAATCTGCTCGGCCGATATTGGAAGAAGATCTTGAGCAGGGCCTCCATTCTTTGGGTTTCAAGTCGTTTCGCCCTGGTCAGAGAGAGTCCATAGAGACGCTTCTCGATTCCGACCGACTGCTGCTGGTGGCCCCCACCGGCGGTGGAAAGAGCTTGATTTATCAACTCCCCGCAGCCCTCCTTCCAGGTACGACAATAGTGGTTTCTCCGTTAATCTCCTTGATGCACGATCAAGTGGCTGCCCTTGAAGAGCGAGGCGTGACTGCCACATATTTTGCGAGAACGTTGGATGACAACGAAATGCAGCGTCGTCTCACTGCCGCTGCCAACGGAGAGTACAAACTGATTTATGTGGCACCAGAGCGACTGGCGCTCACTGGATTTCGAAATCTGGTGCGTCGGATTGACTGCCGGTTGGTCGCAATTGATGAGGCACATTGTATCAGTGAATGGGGGCACGATTTTCGTCCTGAGTACCTGCATATCGGGTCCGTCATTTCACAACTCGCTGGAGCCCGTGTGCTGGCCTGCACAGCAACGGCAACCCCTGTGGTTCGGGACGAAATCCTGGAACGACTGGGGCTGCCTGCGGACACACCACAACGCATTCAGGGGTTCGCCAGGCCTAACCTGGCATTGCGTGCGGTAGAGACGCAGAGCCGGCGTGAACGGAGGCGCTATCTCGACGTCGTGCTCCGTGAAAGCCTGGGACACCCCAGCGCCGTCAATGGGGCAGCTATTGTATATGCGCCTACTCGCAAGAGTACAGAAGAAGAGGCAAATCGCCTGGGAGAGGAAGGGTGGCGCTCCGCAAGTTATCATGCCGGTATGGACGGCGGAATGCGCGAGCAAGTACAGGATGCATTTACCGGACGAGAGCTCGATGTGATTGTGGCTACAAATGCTTTCGGTATGGGTATTGATCGGCCGGATGTACGTTGCATCGTGCATCTTGCACCGCCTGGATCTATCGAGGCCTACTATCAGGAGGTGGGTCGCGCAGGGCGAGACGGAGAGCCAGCCACCTGTCTGATGCTAACCTCGCCGGGCGATATGGCGTTACGGAGACGGTTGATTGAATCCGACACCGACGGACTTGCACCACCCCTTGAGACCGTCCGCCACAAGTGGAATCTGTTTCTTGAGTTAATGCGATGGGCCGAAGGGGGCGTATGCCGGCATGATGCTATTCTGCGGTACTTCGGTGATGAAGCGGAGACACTCCAGGGGTGTGGTAACTGTGACGTTTGCGCGGCGCCTCCACTTTCAGACGTGGATGCGCAAGAGACCTCCGTTATCGTTCGGAAGGCACTTTGCGGAGTCGCCCGTGTTCATGGCAGATTCGGTATCCAGCTTGCGGCAAAACTGCTCGCGGGTACGGAAGATGAGCGATTGAGCGCGTCTGGTCTGCGCAGTACCCAGACGTTTGGCGCGCTGAAGGAACATCGCGAGGACTGGCTCAACAGTCTTCTCCGCCGATGTGTAACGGCGGGATGGGTGGAGTTCGAGGGAGGAGACCGGCCACTTGTGGTTGTTACGGAAGCGGGAAAGGCAGTCATCTACGAGAAGCGTGCAGCCACGCTCCGTTTACCACCAAGTGCGTCTACTTCCCCAACCGCGGTCGGTCATTTTTCACAGGATGCCCGGACGACGAGGATAAGGGCCGCCCGAGCCGGTGGTAGCGATTCTGATAAGGCTAGTGGTGCGCTCTTCGAAGCCCTGCGCGCCTATCGTCTCGAGAAGGCCCGGGAGCAAGGTGTACCGCCATATGTGGTGGCTAGCGATAGGACCCTACGGGACATCGCTCTGTTGCAGCCTACCACCATTGAGGAACTAACCATGGCTCACGGCATCGGAAAGTCCAAAGCTGAGAAGTTTGGCCGCGATTTCCTTCGAGTCGTTCGAGAGGGATCGGAGAAATAGGCGAGAGCCATTGAAGCGGATCTGCAACATTGTGTGAACACAGTTACCAAACGGATCAGCCGCCGTGGTATGTCCGTGACTTGCTGATTTGACTTTGAGTTATGTGTCTACAAGTTTGCTCAGCATGTGAATCTATAACCTCCAGAAAATCTAATTCATCAGATCTATCGTTCTGCCAGAGGCAATGGAATCTTCGGCGCCCTCGATTATTTTCTGGGCATCCACTGCATCCTCCAGAGTTGAGAGCGGTACGGCTTCGCCACGGCAAACCTTCGCAAAATGTGCTATTTCGTTGATGATTGATCCGCGATAGGCTGTATAGGTCTGGGAGTGTACGACTGCTGGTTTCAACTCCACCCAGTCCCGATAGCTGTAACGGGTGGATCCTTCGGTGCCGATGACCTTTACCATCATCGTCCACGGATCGGCGCTGTGATCGTCAGCGGCAAAACTGGCG
>JABIQT010000306.1 GCA_018667995.1 Candidatus Latescibacterota bacterium | reverse complement strand
TCCGGATGTTCGTGTGTATCTGCCCGCTTCGAATCTTCGGGCGGCACGTGGGCAGACAAAATCCGATGAAGAATCTGAGGGTACTGACGACTCCGGTAAGAAGGATCCCCGGGCCGAACGTAGAATGAACCTCATATCGGGCTTGGCAGCCAATCCCTATGCCCTGGTTCCATACGGCAAAGGCGATTTTCTGTCCGTGGATGATATTCGTGAACTGAGAAGAGATGCTGGTGTCAAACCGTATCAGGGACGCCGCAAGGTCGTTCTCATTTTCGGCGCGGACCGTATGAATGTGGCAGCTTCAAATGCTCTTTTGAAGACGCTGGAGGAGCCCCCGGGGGGGCTGCTTCTTATTCTCACCACAGATAGAATTTCGCGACTACTTCCTACGATAATATCTCGCTGCCAGCCTGTGCATCTTTCGCGGCTTGATAACGATACGCTGAAGTGGGCATTGTGCGAGCGCTTCAACGAGAGTGAGGAGCGGGCCGCACTTGGAGTGGCGTTGGCAGACGGCAGCGTGGGAGAGGCCCTTCAGTCACTCTCTGATGATGGGCAGAACCGCAGAGATTCTGCTTTTGCTTTGATTGAAACGGTACACGGAGGCTCTCTTCTAGAACTCTTCGACCAAATCGACCTAATCGTAGCAGCGAATAAGGAAAAGCCGATTGTCGAGCCGATTCTAGATGCGCTGATCGGATACTACCGGGATCTGCTGCTCACGATCGAAATGAGTGATCAATCTGTGATACAAAGCGTTGACAGAAATAAATGGATCAAGCAGGTTGCAGCAGGTCTTAGTTTTGAGCAAGTCCAAACCGCAATTGATGCTATAGAGGAAATGCGGCGTGCCCTGGCTCAGAATGCATACATACAGTTGGCCCTCACGGTACTTGCACTTCGGCTCAAAGTTGCAGCCGGTACCGCCTGAAAATGTACCAGGTATCCATCGCTGTGAAAGAGGCATGATTGTGGAAATCTGCGAGATAGAGTTTAAGGGACGTCGTAAGGAAACTTATATAAATTCACGCAATGTTCCCGTTCTGACAGGGGACTACGTAATTGTGGAGGTGGAGCGTGGGGAGCATATCGGCCGAGTCTCGGAGGTGCGGAACGGGGAACGGCCGTCTGAGGCGAAACATACCATTCTTCGTGAAGGCACGGCAGCGGACCGCGAAAAAATGATTAAGAATAAGTTCAAGGAAACTGAGGCTCTCAAAATCGCGCGGGAAAGAGTCCAGGAGCGGAACCTGGAAATGAAACTTACGGACGTGGAGTATCAGTTCGACGGCAACAAGATCTCGTTCTACTTCACCGCAGAGCAACGGATAGACTTCAGAGAATTGGTACGATCGTTGGCATCCGTGTATCGAACAAGAATCGATATGCGGCAGATAGGCGCACGGGACGAAGCGAAGCGGTCCACCTGTGCCGTTGGTAGCTGTGGGAGGCCGCTGTGTTGTGGCTCCTTTCTTGAAGAGTTCAAAACAGTCACTACAGATATGGTTACTCAGCAACGCCTTACTCGAACACCCGCAAAATTGCTGGGCTCGTGTGGTCGCCTCAAGTGTTGCTTGCTGTACGAGGCAGGTTTCCATGAGGAAGATGGAAAACGATACCCGAAAGTGGGCGCAGAGATAACCACCGAAAACGGCCCCTGTACTGTGGAGAAGATCGATCTGGTTGACGACTCGATAACGGTGCAGTATGAGTCGGGCGCACTAGAACGAATTTCAAGATCTCGCCTCGGATCAGGGGATTGTGGTGGCGGGAAATGCCATCAGGTCGCTCCCGAGCCTGCTCACGCCGAGGTCTGAGAACTCTACCCTATATCACTTTGTATGGCCGCTGATTGACACCATTTCTATCTGCCGTATATTAGGCAATGTGTCAGCTCGCGGCCGTTTTTATTATGTACTCCTGCCTGAGGGATCTACGTGTCAAAACAGAAAATACTTGTGACAGATGCTCTGCCATATGCCAACGGAAAATTGCACCTTGGTCACATCGCCGGGTCGCATCTTCCGGGAGATATATATGTGAGGTTTCAGCGCCTCCAGGGAAATGACGTGGTTCACATCGGCGGCACCGATGACCATGGCGTTCCCATTAGACTGGCCGCGGATAAGGCGGGGGTCGACCCGCATGACATTGTCGATAGGTACTATCCCTCGATCCGTGATAGCCTGGAGAGGCTTGGATGTCTATTTGACAATTTTTCGCAGACCTCACGGCCGATACACCACGACACTGCCCGTGCCTTCTTCACCACGCTCTACGAAAAAGGATGGTTCGAGGTCAGAGAGGTGGAACAGCTGTATTGTCCGTCGCAGGACCGGTTCCTGCCGGACAGATACGTGGAGGGAACGTGTCCTCACTGTGAGTACGATGGCGCCCGAGGAGACCAGTGCGAGAGCTGCGGTACGCTCCTTGACGCAACTCAGCTGATCAATCCACGCAGCGAACTGTGTGACGTTCCGTTGGAGATCAGGAAGTCGCATCACTGGTATTTCAAGCTGTCGAAGGCCCAAGAGGATCTTGAATCGTGGCTGGGGACGAAGTCTGATTGGAAAGACAATGTGCTCAACTACTGCGCCGGCTGGTTCAAGCAGGGCCTGCAAGACCGTCCCATAACACGAGATCTGGATTGGGGTATCGATGTACCATTGGATGAAGCCGCCGGTAAAGTCATGTATGTATGGTTTGAAGCCGTAATTGGATACGTATCATCCACCAGAGAGTGGTCCGAGCGCATCGGCCAACCGGACCTGTGGAAGGACTACTGGCTGAATCCCGACTGCAAACTGGTGCACTTTCTTGGCAAGGACAACATTGTCTTTCACGCCATATTATGGCCGGCCATGTTAATGGCGCACGGAGAGTTCATACTGCCGACCAATGTCCCTGCCAATGAATTTCTG
>JABIQT010000309.1 GCA_018667995.1 Candidatus Latescibacterota bacterium | reverse complement strand
TATGACGAGTGTATGCTCGTCTATCGCGGTAACGCCTACGCTGTCGCGGTTCTTTGTCTTGCCTTGATTGAATGCCTTGGCGCCTTTAATTGGATAGTAAAAGAATGCGTACACGTTCGCGCTCGCGGGGTCGATGGCACGTTTGAACGTGTACTCAAAATCCTGGGCCGTTACGGGACGACCATCGCTCCACTTGCCGTCTTTACGCAGGTAAAACGTCCACTTGTCGCCAGCATCGTTCGATTCCCACCGTTCGGCAGCTGCGGGCACGAGCTCAAAGTTGTGGTTGAGACGTCCCAGACCTTCAAAGGGGAAGATGCCGCTTTGAGCCTGGTAAATTGCGATATTGGCATCCAAAGTGGAGGGTTCAATCACAAGAAACCGATAACTCTGTTGATCCAGCGGTGCCGCATCGGGTGGCATCAGTTTTCCCACGGTGTTGTATACCGGCTCACCTGAGGCTACTACGGCGACCGACGGGCGCTGCTGATTCTGTTCATCTTGGCATCCGGCTCCAGCCAAAACGCCTGCTGACAGACCAGCAGTCACCCATTTTCTAAGCAAATGCGACATGTAACTCTCCTGGAAATCGATGATAGATATGCTGCTGACCTTAATCCGGAGGAAGCTCGAATCAGGCGTACTGCCGGTACCGCTGGTATCCGTTCCTACTTGTGTTGGTCGCTATCGAAGTTTTCCTCGAGCAGTAATGGTCCAGACGACCTCAACTATCCCGTCACGTATCCCGTAGAGGGTATCGTGCAGAAATAGGGTTTGGTCCGTATATGAGACCATAAAATCGAAGACGTCTCCGATGCGGACATCGGTATTTGGTTCGCTGAATGTGACGGTGCCGTGCTCGGCGGACATCGAAATACTCTCGACGCCTGACAGGCCCACAGGTACAGGCTCTCCGATCCATCCTGGCAACGTCTTCCAACCCGCATCAGTGATCATGCGTGTGGGTGAGGGACGACTGGTCACGGTTACCCTCACGTAGAGAGACGGATTTGTTTCCACGCCCCAGGAACTGTATGAGACGTCATTGAAGACCGCTCCTCCTGCCTGGATTTCCGTAATCCCCTCCAGCTGCGAGGTGACTTTGTACGTGCCGCTTCCGCCGCCGCTGACAATATCTACTGGTAGTCCCTCAGCTCTGCACGCTTCGGCCGTGTCCGCCAGGAGTCCAACAGAGCGTTTGATCTCATCCTCTTTCCAGTCGGTTTCGTCCGTTACGCATGCATGTCCTTCCCAAGCCATCAGGCCTCGATAGGCCAGGCCCGGTGTGGCGTGCACCTTGCGGGACAATTCTACGGCTGGCCCACCAGGCTCTACGCCGGCTCTGTTCATACCCGTGTTCAACTCCACGAGGATTCCGATTTCCACGCCCTTTTGTATGGCGGCTTGACTCATAACCGCAAGAGTGGCGTCACTGTCCACCGCAATTTTGACATCGGCTTGTCGACAAAGATTCACCAGTCGCGTTACTTTCTGGGGCCCTACCACTTGATTGGCCACGAGAATATCAGTTATACCACTTGCGACCATCACCTCTGCCTCACCCAGCTTGGCACAGGTCACGCCAATAGCACCGGCCCGAATAGCCTTATGAGCTATGGCTGGGATCTTCACGCCCTTCGTATGGGGCCGCCACTGCACGCCTGCCGCGTGGAAGAAGGAACCAAGGGATATGATATTATCTTCCAGTTTGTCCAGATCAACCCATAGAACGGGTGTGTCAAGATCGCTCTTTTTGAGTCCCACTTCATCCACGGCCGGGTCCTTTCCTATGGCGGTGTATTCGTTTGTATTCCGGGCAATATGCCCCTTGCCGGTCGCCTTGATCAAGCATTTTATGACGTGCCGCTTGACAACTGTCAGCTTATGCAACAAATTGCGGGTCGTTTCTGAAACCACACAAAAAAACGCACAGTAGAACTACCCCATGAAAGGTGTATCGATGCCATCGCGTCCACATCCGATTTCTGATGAAGACACCGCATTCTGGAAAGATATCCGAGGCCAGTTTTATCTCCGCGACGACACCACTTACCTCCAGGGCGGAACAGTAGGCCCCTCCGCCCGGCCTACCATAGAACATACGATCGATTTACTTCGCGGTTTGGAAGAAGACCCTCTGCATCTGGGAACAGACGGATTGCTTGGTCCGGCACTGGACGAAACACGGAAGAAACTTGCCGATTTCGTGAACGCCCCTCCTGAACAGATCGCGCTGGTACTCAATACCACCATGGCATCGAATATTCCTGCTCAGGGTCTCACCTGGGAGCGTGGCACCGAAATCCTGATGAGCGACCAGGAGTATCCTGCCATCAAGAACCTCTGGCAGTTTGTGGCCGACAGGGACGGACTCACCATACGCTGGGTTTCACTGCCGGTGCCGCCTGAAAAACCTGAGGATCTCGTTGAAGCATACGAAGGCGGCATCACCAATAAAACCAGCGTCGTGATATTCAGCCATGTCTACTTCACAACGGGGCTGGCTACACCGATCAAAGCCTTAACAGAACTCGCCCATAGTCATGGCGCCATCGCATTCATCGATGGCGCCCATGCCGTCGGTATGATGCCACTTGACCTGAAAGATGTGGGTTGTGATTTCTACATCAGCAGCACCCATAAGTGGCTTCTGGCACCTAAGGGAACAGGCTTTCTCTATCTCGATGCCAAGTATCAGGATAGGATGAGGCCGGTCGTAATTGGCCACAACATCTGGCCCACAGGCCACGCCAGTAGGTATGACGTGGCGGGCACCAGGGATGTCACGCATTTCGCGGGTCTGGGTAAAGCCATCGATTTCCAGAATGAGATCGGGTGGGACACGAAAATCAGGCCCTACTGTCTGGGACTGTCAAAATACCTGAAGGAGCAAGCCCTGGAGAGAATTCGGGGATCACGCCTCACGATACCGTTGGATCCCTCCATGTCCGGTTTCATAACTTCATTCACTATTGAAGGCATCAATCTGGGGAAAGTCTGCCAGATTCTCTGGGAAGACTATAAGATCGAGGTCACGGCCAACAGTGCCAACGACACTCAGTTCTTTAGAGTGTCCACACATTTCTACGATTCGTACGATGACGTGGACCGCTTTATCGATTCGGTGAACGAAGTCATTAAGACCAGGGAAGAAGTCAGGAAGGACTCGTAATAAACATGAACGAACATATGAAGCTCATGATCCCCGGCCCAATCGATATCT
>JABIQT010000674.1 GCA_018667995.1 Candidatus Latescibacterota bacterium | reverse complement strand
TATCCTACCCATCTATCACGGAATTAGTCGATCGATTGCTTTCCCTCCACACGCGCCACAAGTCCATATCCATCCAGCCAAGGATCCTGACCGGAGATGACTTGATGAGACACTTTGATCTAAAGCCAGGACCACACCTGGGCGTGCTGTTGGCACGAATCGAGAGGGATCAGGTAACCGGTCTGATCACATCACGCGAAATGGCATTGAACAAGGTCGACACGTGGCTAAAGGAGTCCTCGTGACGGAAATAGATGACACTCCATCGCACGAGATCAGGATAGCTGATATCTGGTACATAACGGCACTGACAGTTGTCGGATTCGTCCTCATAGCATCATTGGGCGCCGATTCCTTGGGCGTTTCTGTCATGGCGATTGCCGAACTTGCCATACTGGTCCCCGCACTGGTATTTCTCCTTCGATCGGGCATTCCTGTTCGTCGAGCGCTTAGATTACATCCCGTGAGTTGGAGAGCGGCGGCAGTCAGCGCGTTTCTCGGGATATCACTTTCCGCAGTGGTCGGAGCCCTTGATTCATTTATTGGCCCCATTGCCCCCATGCCCGAAACTTTGAGGCTGCAGTTGGAGACCATACTGGTTCCAGACGACGAGTCCGATCTGATCGTGATATTCGTCGGGTTGGTACTGTCAGCCGCGGTCTGCGAGGAGATCTTTTTTCGCGGATTTCTGCAGACCGCCCTAGAGCGACACAAGAACAGATGGGGAGCTATTTTCATATCCAGTCTGCTATTCGGCATCGTACACTTTAACCCATGGTGGCTTCTATCAATTCTGTGTGCCGGATTTGTCCTGGGGATCGTGGCTTATTTTTCCGACAGCATTTACCCAGGCATCATTATACACGCCATAAACAACGGACTATCACTGCTGATCGCTAATTCAGAACGATGGCAGTTATCAAGTTGGGTCGTTCGTATCGAGGAGGCATCGCTACCAGCAGCTTTAGTGGGCGCGGCCATTCTTGTAATCGGTATAAGGTGGCTAAGCCGCCAGAATCAACAACGGCCTCTCAATATGATCCATATGACGGATATAAAGATTGAGAAAACTGCCTAATTTACTCCTGGATCTCCGCATGAATCCAGTTGACTGTCTAAATACCCTATAGGTGATGATTGTGTTACTGACCACGTCCGAACAGATGCGTTCTATCGATCGACGAACCATCAAGGAATTCCGAATATCAGCCTATTCGCTGATGGAGCGAGCAGGATTTGCAGTGGCTCAAACGGCTATCCAGATGCTTGGGGCCACCTGCCGCAAGCGCGTGGAAATCCTCTGTGGCAAAGGCAATAATGGCGGAGACGGATTCGTCGTTGGCCGTCTGCTCACCATGCAGGGAGCAGACGTCAGATGTATTCTGTTGGGCGATCGAAGTGCGGTTGAAGGGGCTTCACGTACCCAAATGGATCTCGCTGAAAATGGAGGTGCCCGAATTGTTCAAATTAATGAAGACTCGGAGTTGGACCTGCTTCCGGGAACCGACCTCATTATAGATGCCATTCTCGGCACAGGTCTCAAAGGTCCGGCCACAGGACTCGCCGCGTGTGCCATTCAGAAAGCAAACGAGCATAGTAGCCCTATTCTGTCCGTGGACATACCTTCAGGACTCCTGCCGAACTCAATGCCACCAAACAGGGCGGATATGGAATCCTGGTCTTGCATCAAAGCTGACCGAACGGTAACCATAGGCTTAATGAAAGTCGAGTTGGCCACCTATCCTGGTCGGGACTGGGCAGGACGCGTGGACGTTGCGGACATCGGTTTCCCCAAAGAGGCCATTGATGCGGAGGCACTGTGGCTCTCCATGCCATCGCTTGCAGAAATGGCTGACATATTGCCGCGGCGCGCGCAGGATGTGCACAAGGGGAGTGTGGGACGCATAGCGATCATCGCGGGTTCTCCAGGTATGACGGGTGCGGCGACGCTAGCCTCAGAGGCATCCATGCGGGCTGGGGCTGGCGTAACAATTCTTGGCGCACCAGCGAGTCTACAAGACATCCTCTCTACGAAGCTTACCGAAGTCATGGTACGCGCTCTACCTGAGACGGCTGAGCGCTGTCTCAGTCTTGACGCTGCCGGTCCCATCGAGAAATTGATCTCTTGGTCAGACGTGACCGCCATTGGTCCAGGTCTCTCGACGAATGATGCCACGTCCCGTCTCATCCGCAAGATAGTCGCCAGCTCAACGCAGCCCATGGTCATCGACGCAGACGGATTGAACGCCTGTGCAGAAGATAGAGAAGCGCTTTCTAACCGAAGGGCTCCCACCGTCATCACACCACACGTCGGAGAACTGTCACGCCTTACCGGATTGTCGTCCGACCAAATCGCGAAGGACCGCATTTGCGCGGCTCGCAATGCAGCACACAGTTTTGGCGCAGTGGTTGTCCTCAAAGGCGCTGGTACCGTTGTATCCAGCCAGGACGGGCGTGTGTCCATAAATCCTACTGGCAATTCGGGAATGGCCACTGCCGGGGTCGGTGACGTACTCACTGGAATCATCGCTGGAGTAATGGCCCAGGGACTGGATGCATTTGAGGCAGCGATCCTCGGCGTCTACCTGCACGGCCTTTCAGGCGATCTCTCGGCCGCTACAATCGGCCCCCACAGCTTACTCGCACGCGATCTAATTCAGAATCTGCCCGAAGCCATTAAAAAGGTGTCTAAGGAATGTCTACGCGATTAGTCCTATGGATTCTGATCCTTGCTCTACCAGTTCCAACAGCGCGGGGTGCATCCCGTTATCGACCGGGCGATTGGGTGAGCTTCAGCCTGTTTCGGTATGTCAATTCCATCACAACGGACCACCGCCACGTCTATTTTGCCACAACGGGGGGTATCACCCGATATAGCCTCTTTGAGGATGCGTGGGAGACGCCACTGACGACCAGCGACGGACTGGTAGACAACCGCGTCAACGTGGTCGCAATGGAACCCACATTTAATGACTTGTGGTGCGCCACAAGTGGAGGCGTGAGCCGATATAATCCGGCTACACAGAGCTGGACAACATACAGATCAGGGAGTGGACTCTTTCTAGATGGCGTGCACTCAATTGGCGTAACCAGTGATGCCAGACTGCTGTTCGAGACGGCTGCGGGTACGGCGGTATTTGACGTCCATCGTCAATTCTGGTTGACAGAACAGGCAGACGTGATCTCGGCGAACAATCCTGGTAGAACACGATGGTATGGTGCGCGAAGACAGTTGTCATACCAGTATCCAATCTTCATCACAGAATTCGATTATCTTTTCGATCCACCGAGCCATATACAGGATCGTGAATTTCGCTCCTACAGGTTGACCGATTTTCTTGAAGATACCTTTTCAAATGTCTGGATCGGGACCTGGGGACTGAATGTCGGGAAAGCATCCCTACGAACTCTCAAGATGGAAATCGAGCCCATCGGTCTCGTGACTAGAAACGCAACGGCTATTTCATCCGATGGTGATAATATCTGGTTTGGGGGTGGGATCGATACACAGTCATTGGGACGCGCTACGCAATATATTCGAGGCATAGAACGGGTCCAGGATCGTGGCGGCATCAGCAGGTATCATCGCAAGTCAGACACCTGGACGCATTTCCAACCATACGATACACGGGGATTTACGAACGGATCCATAACGGCTATTGAGATCGATTCGGCTACAGTCTGGTTCGGCACGGACGAGGGCGTAGTGAGGTACGATCAGAAGCGGAACGATTGGACCACACTTCCAATATCCGGGTTCACGTCTACCCGTATCACCGACTTTGCGATCGGGGACACCCTGCTGTGGGTCGGCACGGAATCTGGTGTAAATACAGTGAATCTCCGGACGAGGGCAATAGCGCCCTTTCTGCAGCCTGTGCTCCGAGACCGTAGAATCTATGATATGTCCATAGACGAATTCGGAGATCTGTGGATAGCCACCGATAACGGTGTCTACAGACATCGCCCTGGGGGAACCTGGAAGAAGATTGAGGATCCAGAATCCAGCAATCTCAATCGTTCGGTATTTGCGGTCAATACAGACGGTAACACTATCTGGTTTGGTAACGATTCCACTATTCTGTGTTTCGATCGAACGACCGGAGGGTGGAAAGAATGGTTAATACCCCTGGCTGCAGCTGGAACACCTTATAGAATGGTCGTGTCGAATCGTGCAATTTGGCTTGGAACCCGATACGGCGCGATGGAATTTGACCGAATGAAAGAGTCCTGGCAGATCTATACCACGCGTGACGGACTGCTCAACGACACGGTCCAAGCAATTCTGCCCGATGGTGACCATATCTGGTTCGGTACACCTGAGGGCGTATCCAGATTCTATTGGAACGATCCGACACGGTTGAACAAATAAAGACCGCGAAATTGAGTCCGTCTCGGTCGCTGGCTTATGGAATGGCTTTGATACGGCCCAGTACCGATATCACCTATGCCCTGGGTCCACGCTGTAACGAGTGTACCAGAGATCCTGGTGTTTCCCGGACGCCCACATGTTTCAGGCAAACATGGTCACGAGATCGCTGGCTCCGCAGAGCGGCAACGATCCAGTTATTTTGTCTTGCATATCACGTTTCAGTTACTATATTCCGCCATCTATTTCTGCGAATATGGAGCCCCTATGACGCAACCTACCCTCCACGATGAGCTAGGTATCCTTGTCGACCACGCACTCGCCGAAGATGTCGGCACAGGTGACGTAACCACGCAATATACGATCCCTGCTGATTCCCGTGCGGTAGGCAAGTTCACATCGCGTGAAAGTGGAATCATCGCAGGAATGGAAACCGTTCGCCGGACATTTGAACATATCGATGCTACACTCGAAGTAAGAGCGGATATCCAGGACGGCCAGGAAGTAGAGCCTGGACGCCCATTTGCTTTTATTTCAGGATCGGCACAAAGCATGTTAACCGGTGAGCGAACGGCGCTGAATTTCCTGAGACATCTATCTGGGGTCGCCACGCTTACACACCGGTTCGTACAAGCTGTGCGAGACACACAAGCCCGCATTGTCGACACGAGAAAAACCACACCAGGATTCCGATTGCTTGAAAAGCAGGCTGTCCGGGCTGGCGGTGGAGGAAATCACAGATTCGGTCTGTACGACATGATCCTTATCAAGGATAACCATATTGCCGCCGCTGGGGGAATTACTACAGCCGTGACACTATGCAGGACAAGAATGTCGGAAACTGATATGGATCTGAAGATCGAAGTCGAGACGGAAACTATGGACCAGGTCGAAGAAGCCGCCAAGTTAGGTGTGGATCGCATCATGCTGGACAATATGGCTCCCGACCAAATGAGAAATGCCGTTCAGCGTGTCAGGAGATTGACCGGGAGCGACAGCCGCATAGAAATAGAAGCCTCGGGCGCTATTACCCTAGACCGCGTGTATGATGTGGCGGTTACCGGTGTTGACTTGATATCCATCGGCGCCCTGACGCACTCCGTTACAGCACTCGACATTAGCCTTGAAATCTCCTAGAGCTATGGCAGATCATGTCTGATAATCCATCATTGATATTTGACCTTGCAGAATTTCGTCAGCAACTGAAAACTGCGCGCCTGGGACATCCGACGGAGTATTTCCCTCGGGTCAAGTCGACCAGCGACCGCGTCCTCGAGATGGCCCGTCGGGGCGCTCCGGAAGGAACCCTCGTTGTGGCGGAGGAACAGACGGCTGGTCGGGGGAGGCAGGGAGCGGTGTGGCATTCGCCCCCCGGTTGTGGTATCTGGGCCTCTGTGCTGCTCAGACCGCGGAACGTCCCCATAGATCAGATGCCGCCTCTATCCATGTGCGCGGCATATGCCGTAACCAAAGCTATAGAGGAAGTTGCTGAAGTGTCATCGAAGATCAAATGGCCCAATGACGTCCTGGTTAACAACCGGAAGGTTGCCGGCTTTATGATCGAAACCAAGACCGTACCAGGCGTCACGGATGAAGGACCATGCGTGATCCTCGGCATGGGTATCAACGTGAATCAGAAGGCTGACGAGTTTCCGCCCGAGTTACAGAATACGGCAGGATCCTTGCTGAGTATAACAGGAAAGTCTGTCAGCCGTCCCCTGCTTCTGCAACGCATTCTCGAACATTTCGAGCCGATATACGAGACCTTCGTGAACAGCGGATTTGAATCAATCCTCGGTGAAATCAAGAGCCGCTTGGCCTGGCGAGGACACCTGGTTGAACTATCCGATGGCGACTATTCGGTGCAGGGCCACGTACTTGATATCGAAAACGATGGCAGCCTCGTTCTCGATACTATCGAAGAAGGCTGGGTAGTCATGTATACTGGCTCCCTTAGATTCCTGAGATAGGCCCCCCTTCCGTTGTACCAATCATGAAAATCACCACAAAAATGCCTTGCATCGAACATCTGCCCTTGGTATATTGGCACTCCTGATTTTTGAGTGCCAATTTTACTATGTTAATCTGGAGTTTTTAAAGACTTAAATCTGTTCATATCTCAAGTGTAGCCACTGAGTTTGGTGTCTCACACGTTCGCAACAATCTGAACAAGGAGGAAGGGTTTCATGGCAGCAAAACAACTTTCGTTCGACTCTGAAGCGCGGCAGGCTCTTAAACGAGGTGTGGACACCCTCGCGGACGCAGTACGGGTTACTATGGGTCCCAAAGGACGCTGCGTCGTGCTTGACAAGAAATTCGGGTCACCGACATTCACACTCGATGGTGTGACCGTTGCAAAGGAAATCGAACTTGAAGACGCCTATGAGAACATGGGTGCCCAGATGGTGAAGGAAGCCGCGTCAAAAACCAGTGATGTGGCAGGTGATGGTACGACCACGGCAACCGTGCTCGCGCAGGCCATATTCACGGAGGGGCTCAAGAATGTCACCTCTGGCGCCAATCCGATGGATCTCAAACGCGGTATTGATAAAGCAGTGCAGGCCGTGGTCGCTGAGATCGGTAATACTTCCACTCCAGTGGCGGGCCGCAAAGAGATTGCCGAGACCGCAACCGTCTCAGCCCATGGCGATTCAACCATTGGCGACCTGATTGCCGATGCCATGGAGAAAGTGGGCAAAGATGGCGTCATCACGGTAGAAGAAGCAAAGAGCATGGAAACTTCCCTCGAAGTGGTTGAGGGCATGCAATTTGACCGCGGTTACCTGTCTCCCTACTTCGTAACCGACTCAGAGAGCATGGAAGTCATATTGGATGATCCGAAGATCCTTATATATGACAAAAAAGTCAGCGCACTAAAAGACATCGTACCTATTCTGGAGAAGGTGGCCCAGGGCGGCTCGTCGCTTCTGATCATCGCCGAGGATGTCGAGGGAGAAGCCTTAGCTACGCTCGTCGTGAACAAGCTCCGCGGTATGTTGAAGATTGCAGCCGTTAAAGCTCCAGGATTTGGGGATCG
>JABIQT010000278.1 GCA_018667995.1 Candidatus Latescibacterota bacterium | reverse complement strand
TTAATCCCTCCACAACGATCAGATTTACGTCACCTGCGGCGGGCCGGGTCGTGCTTGCCATCTACAATATTACTGGCCAGCACATACTGACCTTGGTGGATGCAGATCGGTCCCCCGGAAAGCACTCCGTAAATTGGTATGGCAGAGATAAATGGGGGAAATCGGTAAGCAGCGGTGTCTATTTCTATCGCTTGTCGGCTGGGGCGTATCAGGAGAGCAGGCGAATGTTACTGCTGAAGTAAGAGATAGAAAAATGGGGCAGTCCGGTCGGCGTAAAATCATAGTACCGAATTACGCAGCTATTTCATTTCAGTCTAACGGGGTGTTTGAGCGGTCTTATTGCCTTGAGTTCGAGTTCCCGATACCGATTCTCACGCTACACACCACTGCCACAAATGACAGGCGCCACGCCCGTGCGCGTCCACAGTTCTGAGAACTCCCTAGATCCGTCGTCGTACCAATAATCCATATCTACCCGATTATCATATCCATCTCCAATTCCAGGTACACCACGGGGGTCAAGCCCCAGTGCATCCCTCCTTGCCCTTGGTGGCCGTGCATATGCCCGCGGTATCCCTTCCGCTTGGACCCTTACCAGTGCCTGCGGCATGGGAGAGGGTGCGCTTGATTTGAGCTTATCCAATGCGGAGTAATCCACCGATACACCCAATCCCGGTGTATCGGGTACCTGAATTGTACCAGCGCATACCTTCCAATCCGGCACGGTCACATCTTCCTTCCAAGCAAAGGTATCAGTCACGTGATGCATGGTCGCCATCTCGAACGCGGCCGCCATGTGGGCAACCATAGCACGGGTGATGGCGCCTCCCACATTCTGTATCATGAATGGTGTATTCATGGCCTCAAACAGGCCGGCGCGGGCGATCACCTGGCCAACCGGGGCGTGACCCAGCATGTACCCGTCGGCCAGATCCATGACAGCTTCACGGCCACCCAGGGGTAGGTGGTGAAAAACGATAGGCAACTGGCTCTTCGACCGCAGTAGTCGATAGCCCGTCAGATCATGTGGGTGTAGTGGGTCTTCAATCAGTCCGGCTACGGGGTACTCTGACAATCGGTTCGCCAGCCCGGCTACATGTTCCACCGTGCCGTCAAAATTCAGGTCGTAATGAACTTTGAAGCCGGGAGGGGCAACTTCCTGCATAGCCCGTGTCTGATCAATAATATTGTGAAACTGATCCGTGTGGTATTTTAGCCATGTGTACCCCAGCTGAACGGCATGTTCGACTTCGCCGGCCATCTTTTCAGGGCTCTGCGAAACGGTCCAATAGCCTACGGGCACCCATGACCGTAGCTTTGGACCAAACAATGCCGAGACGGGCACTTCCAGATTCTTGGCTACAAGATCATAGATCGCTGTCGCGACGCCAATTCGCAGCGAGGGATGGGCGAGCCAGCGAGCGGGATTTGTACCTCGAAGTGGATCCAGTTCCTCACGGAGACCGGTATCTGAGGCACCTAACGTCTCTCCTATCCCTTCCTGTCCGCTATCCGAGCGTAAGATTATGATCGTTCGCGTGTCGTAACTGTCTCCTTGCTGCAGCTTTAGCGCATCCCGATTAAAGGACTGCAGCGAGGGATGGATCTCATGCAGTTCGATTTCTTCGATGGTCATGGGATACCTATCGCCTCACTTTGATGTTTTTCCATAGAATAGCATCTGTACTTCGGGACTGTTCATGACCCCGGGAGTGTCTTTAAAGCACAGAATGGCCACGTATCTGGTCCGATTCCCTTCCACATGGGTCACCCTATGCATGGCAAAGTGCCCGGCAAAGATAACCATGGTTCCCGCTTTTACCGCCAGGGCCCGAATACCCGAATGGGTGCCGTCCAGCACCTTCTTGACATCCCCATAGTTGGCGTCCTCCTGGCTACGCAGGTGCGGGACATACTCAAAAGCGCCCCCCGCTTCCGGTTCCTGGAGCATAATAGTGGTGGTGATCTCGGCCTCGTCGAAATGCCATCCCTGGTACTGGCCTTCTCTCATCACGTTGACTGTGACGGCGGCGAGCGGATCTGCCATTCGATAAAGGACGGGCTTGGAGAGCACGTCCCTTGTGAAATCTACCAGGGGCTCCCAGTTGTAGAGATTATGCAGGGCATCTTCCTGTGCAATCAGA
Organism: Candidatus Latescibacterota bacterium; assembly: GCA_018667995.1. Lineage (GTDB taxonomy): Bacteria > JAAXHH01 > JAAXHH01 > JAAXHH01 > JABIQT01 > JABIQT01. Next base: position 2,687 of record JABIQT010000278.1, on the reverse strand, counting down.
TCATAGCCCAAGACGTCGAGATTCGTGGCTTGCACGTTACGCCTGGGGTGGTCTATGGGCCAGGCGGGGTCGTCAGTGTCCAGATATGGGTTATGGTCATCACGGCACTGAAAAGCTCGATCAACGATTCTGTCCGTTTCCTCTGCCATCCGTGAGGTTGCCTGCGTGAGCAGAAATCCAGGTAGGATACATACGCCGTCCGCTTTCAGTCTTCGATGACAAACTCGAATTAATGACTGATAGCCGTAAGATTGAGGTGCGTCGATGGGATATTGCGCCAAGTCGACCAGGAGGCCGGGGTCTGAGTTGGACTCGGCACTTGTTGTCTGGTTTTTCATGGGGCCCCGGCAAATGAAGGAGACTGTCATAATGGGTTTCGAGAATGTATGCAGGTAATAGTAAGAGGTGAAGATCCTTTGAATCAAGCGGTTTCTGTTGACAGTCAGAAACGTCGATTGCTTTATAGCTATCCATACCAGTTTTCGGCAGCGCTCCCTGAAAACACCGAGCATCCAGCTGCCGCCTCACGGAAATCCGACATACATTATGAATTCTGCCGACGGCAACAATGATGTAGGACTGATCAGACAGCTGGGCCTGTTTGATACGACAATGGTCGTGACCGGAATTGTTATCGGGTCCGGTATTTTCCTGACTACAGGGATCATGGCGGAGGATATTCCCTCCGCTTCTTTGATCATGCTCGCCTGGTTACTCGGCGGACTCCATGCCCTTGCGGGCGCATTAACATATGCTGAATTGGGGGCCTCGATTCCGGAAGCAGGCGGACAGTACGTGTATCTGCGGGAGGCCTATGGCAGGTTTGCGGGTTATATATTCGGGTGGATTTCATTTATTGCGTATTTGACTGGGATTATCGCGGGTCTTGCCGTAGGCTTCGCCGAGACTTTCGGCTATTTCTATCCTGCGCTGGGTACAGGCAATGCGCTCCTACAAGTGGATATTCCCTTGGGTGGATGGACCTATCACTATGTCCTCTCGGCGGGGCAGCTGCTTGCCGTAGCAATGATTGTGATTATCTCTGGATTCAATTACATGGGGGTAGTCTTCGGTAAGATCATCCAGAATATCTCTACCGTGATCAAGGTGGGTGCCATACTCGTATTCATCATTCTTGGACTGTCCATTGGTCCTGGAGAGCCCATCGATTGGTCCTTGAATCCGGAAGGACTCGACCTGAGCCGAATGGTGATGGGCTTCGGTATTGCGTTGGTCGCGGTGGCCTGGGCCACGGCAGGATGGGAAGAGGTCAGTTTTATCGCCGGCGAGATCAAGGATCCCTCCCGCAATATACCAAGAGCGCTGGTGATAGGAACGGCCACCATTACTGTATTGTATCTCCTCATGAATTTCATCTATTTGCGCGCCATGCCCATTGAGCAGATGCGTGGGGTAATTCGTATTGGTGAGATCACAAGCAATCTGCTGTTCGGAGAACTGGGTGCTTCACTTCTGGCGGCGGCCGTGGCTATATCTATACTCGGCTCCATCAACGGGACCGTGCTTGTGGGGCCGCGGGTCTACTACGCCATGGCGCGTGACAATCTGTTCTTCAAGAACGTGGCTAAGGTCCATCCTCGTTTTCACACGCCTGGCCCTGCGATCATTCTTCAGGCCGCGTGGGCAATCGTATTGACACTGAGTGGCACCTTCGAGGATCTCATTATTTTCGTGACCTTTGCTAATCTCATCCTATGGATAGCCGGAGCAGCGGCTGTCTTTACACTGCGAAAGAAGCGGCCTGACCTCCCAAGGCCTTACAAGACATGGGGGTTTCCGTTCGTTCCGATTTTCTTCATCGTAGTCTCGGCGTGCGTGCTGGTAAACAGCCTGTGGGAGGCGCCGGGACAATCGTTAGCCGGCTTAGGATTGATCCTGCTTGGTGTGCCGATTTATTGGGTCTGGCGAAAAGAGAACTAACGCGGGGAAGGTATGCTCCGGCTGCATTGGTGGATGTAAGCTCTTGTGATCCGTTTGCGGCTTCCCAGAACGGGAACAGGACTGCTAGGACGAATACGACCAGATTGCGGCATTTTCTGATGATCTGATACGTGTAACGATGAGTCGAAACCCCGCCAGACGAAGTGATGCGCTGGCGGGGTTTCGTTTATTCGCAGTCCTCTGCAATACCGATCACACCGATTCCGATACGAGCACCCGCCGCCCCTGTTGGCTGCGACGTAAGATCATCGTTAGTGGCGTGGATGACCACTCCGCGGCCCACGATGGATTGGGTACCTGTAAGCGCTAGATTTATACCGACACGCTCAAGTGAGGCCATGCCCTCAGCGTCTGCCGTGATATTTCCAAGATCGCCAAAGTGAGGCTCGGTAGCATCCGGACCACCGTGGGGTTTGGTTTCGGGGTTGAAGTGACCACCCGCGGATGTACCGTCCAACTTGCTGCTGTCACCGAACTGATTTATGTGGAAGCCGTGATCGCCCTCAGGCAATCCAGCCAATCTCGCCTCTATACGTATGCCGTCGGCTGTCTTTGTGAATGTAACCAGACCTGCAGTACTAGTTCCCTCCGTCGCCCCTATCACTGCGATAGCTTTGGTGATATTGGGATCCACGAGAACCGCCGGTTGAGATTCGGGTGTGGAAGGAGTGGTCACAACCTATGCTCATGGCACAGGACTTAACTATCATTTCTGAAAACAGATC
>JABIQT010000311.1 GCA_018667995.1 Candidatus Latescibacterota bacterium | reverse complement strand
TCATCGCTTTTGTTACCTCGATTCTCATGTGCCTGGCCTACTTCGCAGTTACGAAGTTTCTCGCCGCTAGCGGCTTCGCCTACCTGTTCCCACCAGATGTCAACGGAGGCGGTCTCACGAAGACACTCATGGGAACAGCAGGTCTTACAAACGAACAGCTAATTGGTATTCAGTTGCATAACAGCGGGGCATTTGTGGGAGGAAGTAGGCTCCTTGGCATACCCATGTTACCCCATTACGTAAAACTGATGGCCAATGCGGCAAACGGTCACCGACTACTACCTTCCATCTGGATTGCCATTGCCGCGGGCGTGGGCGCCTCATTCGCATATATTCTGCACCTCTGCTACACAGAAGGAGGCGTCACCTTGGGCACTTATACCCTCGTGACTGGCAATACCAACGTCTTCTATACCCTCCACTCGGATATAAACCCAGCCGCACGTACCGCTCCCGATTTCTCCAAGTTGATGGTATGGTTGGCCGGCATGGGGGAAGTCCTTTCTATGGCCGCTTTGCGAGCCCATCTTTCCTGGTGGCCGCTGCACCCCGTTGGGCTCGCCTTCCAAAACACACAGGGGGTGCGGATCTTTCAGTTCAGCGCATTTCTCGCATGGCTGATCAAACTGCTCATCCTGCGCATTGGTGGAATCGGTCTTTTCCGCAAAATACAGCCTTTCTTTCTCGGGTTGCTGGTAGGATATGCCACAAGTATAGGCGCCTCCGCCTTCGTGGACAGTATCTGGTTCCCCGGTCAGGGCCACTGGGTACATGGATGGTAAGTACGTCTGTTCGATGAAGAATTGGCCATGGGGCGAATTCAGCTTTGGAACTAACAAGGGAGGAAATCATGTTCACGATACCGGAATTTCCAGACGATGTAACTATCTCAAGCATCACTCATACAGAGATAGTGAATACCAGCCCTAAAATGATCGGACGGAACGCCCGAAAAGACAACCACGGTATCACGTCTAAAGAACGCCTGGTCCGGGTCTTTACGAACTCCGGCCATGAAGGCTTTGGCGTCACCCGCGCAGATGCAAATGCCATTGAGGAACACGAAATAGCCCCAGCACTGGGTGCCAATCCCATATCGCTTCTTGACCCCCAAAATGGTATCGTGCTCTACGGAATCGAGCACGCGCTCTGGGATCTGATCGGGAAGATCACGGGTAAGCCCGTGTATGCATTGCTCGGAGAGAGCCGGCGCGACGTTGTTGAAGCCTATGATGGTGGTCTGTACTTTTGCGATATCCTCTATCCCGACCAGGGCCTCAAGCGCATTGAAGAGGAAACGGCCCAGAGTATGGAGGCCGGATTTAACGCCATCAAAATGAAGGTCGGCAGAGGGCACATGTGGATGCCGCCCAAAGAGGGACTCGATCGTGATGTGCAAGCTATTCGCCTCGTCCGGCAGATCATCGGTCCGGGCACAAAACTGATGATCGACGGCAACAATGGATTCGATGTGGAGGGCGCGGAGACGCTTATGGACCTTGTTGGCGATCAGGATATATTCTGGGCCGAAGAGATGTTTCCGGAAACCATTGAGGACTACTCAAGATTTCGAACGTTCCTCGAACGCCGTGGACTGGACACTCTGATTGCCGACGGGGAAACGCTGTCGGAGCCTAGTCCCCTCTATCCATTTATAGAGCAAAGACTGATCGATGTGGTACAACTCGACACCACCACTATCGGCTTGAGTGCATGGTGGCAACTGGCGGATATGTGCGACCGCTATGAATTGCAGAGCGCACCACATACATGGGCATCTCGATTCGCCGTATATGCTACGGCCCACCTGGCGAAGGCCATTCCGAATTTCCTCACTAACGAAGTACCTGCCTATGAACCTGACGCCTATCGCCCCACCGGATTCACATTTGCGAATGGGGCACATACGGTCTCCGACATGCCAGGCTGGGGCCTGGAGATTGATGAGCCCATGTATGAGAGCAAGTACCGGTCAAGCGAGAGACGCTGGAAAACGGGGTAAGATTCCTGCACCAGGATTACCGTTGTATCAAATCGATTCTTACCACAGATAGATGCTCGATCTACGTGGTGAACGTCGCATTTCATCGACTCGGAATGCTCTTGAAAAATCCTTGCTTTACACATGGGACCGGGCATATTCCAACGGTCTAATTTAACCGTGCAAGTAACGGCTTTTGCCGAACTAACAGGAGCTCAAGATGATAGTTATGGCTACGAGCAATGGCGATGTAGGAATCTGCCAGGCCACAGAAGCACTCAAGCAGGGCAAAACAGCAGTTGACGCCGTAGAAATTGGAATTAGAGAGGTAGAACTGAACCGTAAGGATCGAAGTGTGGGCATTCACGGTTATCCGAACATTCTGGGGGTCGCCGAATTGGACGCCTTGATCATGGACGGTCGAACCCGGAATGTAGGCGCCGTAGGTGCCATCAAAGGGTACGATCATCCGATTTCTGTCGCACGTGGGGTCATGGAAAAGCTCATTCATGTATTCCTGGTTGCGGAGGGTGCCGAGAGGTTCGCCAGTGAAATGGGCCATGCCAAGAGCACCTACGAAGATCCCGAGATGAGAGATATATACGAGAAATACATTCGGGAGAAACTCGATATTGACGATCCGAACACCCTTCATGACTCGACCGAACTGTGGAAACTGAGTCACCTGGCTGTGGATCCTCAGAAGGCGGGAGGAACCACAAACTTCATAGCTCGCGACGGAAACGGAGACATCTGTGTGGGCGTCAGTACCAGCGGATGGGGCTGGAAGTACCCGGGACGGCTGGGTGACTCACCGGTGATCAGCGCAGGCGGATATGCCGACAATCGCTATGGTGCGGCGGCGTGCACCGGTACGGGTGAGTTGTGCATTCGCGCCGGTACTGCGCGTAGTCTGGTGACTTACCTCAAGACAGGCATGACGCTTGTGGAGGCAACGACCGAGGCGACCAAAGATCTCAATGAGCTTACTGCCCAACGAATCGGGGGCGTGAATGTCATCGCCATGGGAGCAGACGGTTCTCACTATTCGGGAAATACCGGTGAGGCTAAAGGGCGACATATATTCATGACGCCTGAAATGGACGCTCCCGAGACTGTGGAGGGTGTTGCGGTGCCATACGAAGGCAGCTGACGATGCTACGAACCGTCGTCACTACTCCCTTCCGGTGGCTACCCGAACCATGGAATTGTTATTTAATTCGAGAGGGCGCCTAGGTGTCATCAATTTCGATGGCTCCCACGAAAGATATCTGAGTTTTGATATTCCGGAACAGGTTAGCTGGGGATTCGGTCCCCAATTCGCCGACAACCGGCACGTCATTTTGGTCAGCTATGAAGAGGGGAAATCCTGGGAAGGCAATGTACGCACACATCTGTGGCTGTATGATCGGATAGCCGACCGGTTACTTGCAGAAATTGCGACCGAGGATAGGCCCGCCCCCTTTATGTCTTGCTCCGCGATTCTCCCCGGAGAAAAGCGCTTATTGGCCAACCCAATCATCGACGGAATACAGCAGGTGTGGTCGATGAATATCGACGGCTCCGATTCCCACCAGGTAACGAGTGCCCAAGACGGATTTACGTACTGCGTAACGCACGCTCCCGACTTCAGCAGACTGGCCTTTCACGCCACCATGATTCCCGGTCAATCCGGTTATCGCGTCTTTACCGCCGATATTGACGGCGGCCATCGTACAGAAATCGCAGGACACGCGGACCATCTCTATTTCGGCCCCGCCTGGTCACCTGATGGTTCCTGGCTCATATATCAGGACTGCCATCACCAGACGGATCCCGGGCATGATTGGGCAGACTTGTGTCTGGGGCGCCCGGATGGCACAGAGCATCACATCATTACCAGCAGCCAGAGCCATTGGTTTGGTACTTCTTACGGGGCTCCAGACAGTCGAGGTGGTGGATCAAACATGTCGAGCTGGTCACCGAACGGCGAGTTCGTGACGTACACCCGCTCGCAGCCAGACTCACGCACTGCTTGGCCCTACCAATCTCATCGACCCGACGAAGATCACTTCAACCGGGATTATCATCCTGACCGGGCACAAGGCGGCTCACAGATCTGTCTTCTTAGCCCGTTTACGGGAGACATCACCGAACTGACCACGTCTGAAGATCGTGTTTGGGATTTTCGCACGTCGTGGTCTTCGGATGGCAAATGGATCGCATTTTGCCGTGCGCCAGTCGGAGAACCCGCCGGCCTCTGGATCATGGACGCCAATGGGGGCAATGCCCACATGCTGACAGGGGGTTATGACGGCAAAGGTGCGGACCACCCCATCTGGGCGGAATGAATGTGCTGTCAAAACAGTGTTGCGATAGGCGCGACAACCGCCAATACCATCAGGCAATTCTAGACCGGTTCGAGAAACGAGATCAGAGCCTATCAATCGTACACAACATCTTGCGGCGAATCTGACTGCTGGGTGTCTCGCTACACGGTTCTTCGAGACGGCATGCGGTGACGAGGCCCATATCTTAGCTACACCACAACTATAGGATTTCACATGTCGAATAATCGCTTCTCGGCAGTAATGTTCGACCTCGATGGTACGCTTCTGGATACGATAAAAGATCTCGCAGACTCGATGAATGCCGTCCTTGAGAAACTGCATCTTCCACCGCATGACGTGGCATCGTACAAATACCACGTAGGCGATGGAATCGAGATCCTGGCGCGTAGGGTACTGCCCGACAACCGGCAAGATGCACAGACGATCAAGCTGTGCGTAGAAGGAATGGAATCCGAATACGAAAAACGTTGGTATAGATCCACCGCTTACAAGGGCATTCCAGAACTCTTGACGGCACTATCTGAGCGAAGCATCCCATTAACGGTCTTTTCCAACAAACCGGATGTCTTTACGCGGAAGGTCATATCCACGCTCCTGCCCGATTGGAGCTTCAATCGTGTCGTCGGAGCGCTGGAGGGTGTACCGAAAAAACCGGATCCGGCTGGAGCACTGAAGATCGCATCCGATCTTGACATTGCGCCGGAATCGTTCCTATATGTGGGAGACACCAATACAGATATGCAGACAGCCGTGGCCGCCGGTATGTATCCCGTAGGAGTACTGTGGGGTTTCCGATCGTCCGGAGAGCTGACCGATGCAGGTGCAAAAACACTGATCGCTCAACCACTGGAACTTTTGGACCTGTTGTAGTGGAACCGGCCAAATTCAGGGACCGACCATTCGAAACGTAATTTGCAGGTCATTTCTCGAATGGATCCTCTACAATTCGAAAGGAGCAAGGCCATTACATCCCCGTGGGAACGACTTGAGGACGGAGTATTTCGCCTTCAGGACAGCTGTCTCGTATACGCTGTCCTAGGGCCGACTGGGACTGTTCTGGTCAATGCAGGGACAGGTTTGGCATCCGATCATCTCGACGAAATATCCAGGGGGCTGGATGTCACATTACTTCTAACTCACCACTTTCGTGACCACACGGATGGCGCAATACGACTCAAGGCAAAAGGCGTCAAGGTAATCGGACCCTACTGGGACCAGGAATATCTGACGGATCCTGATCAGCATTTCAGGGAACGCCAGAACTGGAATTCCTACGACAACCGCTGGGATCGCTTCTCGCCCATCCGTCCCCTGCCAATCGATGATTGGATGATGGATCTGGAGACACGGGACATAGGTGGGTTGACCTGGGAGGTTGTTCCAACGCCTGGCCAAACCAACGGCGCCAGCAGCTACATCGTTAACCTGGGCGATCGCAAACTCGGATTTGTGGGCGAAGTAATCTGTGGAAATGGAAAGACAACCCGCCTGGCTCCCCTTCAATATGACTATAATGACTTTACGGGCGCAAAGAACCTCTACCATTCGGCCAACGCATTGCGCGACGCGAATACGGATCGACTATTTCCCAGTCTGGGCGAACCGGTGGATGAGCCCGCTTCAGCCATTGCGACATACAAGACGAACCTGCGGCGCCTTAGTGAGATCCAGGCCGGTGTGGAGCAGGAAATGTGTGATCCTGATGACGATGACATTGAAGAGGTTCTACCACATCTTTACAGATCCAAGAGCGCGGTGGCCGAGACTCACTTTGTCATTAGTGAATCAGGTCGCGTACTGGCCATAGATTATGGCTACAACACATCGGTCTATTTCTCACCAAGCAAGCAGCATCTATCGAACAGGAGACCTTTTCTGCACGGTCTCCGCGGTCTGAAACGGCGCTTTGGCGTTGACAAGATAGATACCGTGCTGGTGTCTCATTTCCATGACGACCATGTCAATGGCATTCCCCTCTTGCAGCGGGTATTTAATACAGAGGTATGGGCAGGAGAGGAGTTCAGCGATCTTTTGGAACATCCTTCCGTCTACGACAGACCTTGCCTCTGGCATGAACCGATAACCGTATCCAAGCATATTTCCAATAGAGAGACCATATACTGGGAGAACATACCCATTACCCTCTATCCTATGTCCGGGCATACAAGATTCGCTACCCTCATATGCATGAAAATCGATGGAACCAGAGTAGCTCATACCGGTGACCAGATCTTCTTCTCCTCTGATGATGGTATGGGGTATAAGCCAGGTGCACAGTTATTCACCAATCACGTTTACAAGAATGGATTGGACGTAGGGTGCTATCTTAAAACGCTAGACGATCTGCAGCATTTCCAACCCGAACTGGTCCTGACCGGCCACACCCAGCCCTATCGAACCTGCCCGGAGTGGTACGAAGAGGTGGCGCGCGGTGCACAGGCCTTCGACGACGTACACGACGTGCTCATGTTGTTAGATGAGAATGGCGTTCATTTTGGCGCTGAGTCTCAGGGCGGAAAACTCAAACCCTACCGCGCGCATGCTCCCATGGCTGGCCCCATCGAATTCCATGGGTGGATCCTGAACCCATTCCCAAGTACCCAGACTGCCCGAATTTCACTTGTGGGACCTCCAGGTTGGCATTCCGATCCACAGGAGATCATCCTTGGGCCAAGGGAGAAGAAATCGATCAAGGTGGGGATCACGCCACCCTCGGATGAACGGTGCCGCCGGCTCCCTGTATCCCTTGACCTCACCGTTGGCGGACGACCCTTTGGTCAGGTGGCGGAAGCTCTGGTGACGATTGGTCTGCCAAAATTCTGAATGGGGATCCTCTTCCAAGACTGTCTGCATGACGATATTGAACGGTGTCTGTATCAGCGATAGCCAAGGATTGTCTTTACGAATCTCAGACCACATTCCGGTGGATTTCGCAAACATGTGATCCCACGGGATCATTTGCACAAAGGAAAGCAGCCATGATCGGACAGACCAGCCTTGCCACATTACCCTCGCTACGGGAGTACACCAGTCATCGTATTTCCAGTTACGATACGTCAGGAGGCAACGCCGATTTCTGGCGTATAGAGGCCGGTGAAAGGAAGACCATTGCCAGAATCAACGGTCCCGGCTGCATCAAACACCTCTGGATGACGCTCGGGATTCCCCAGGAAGACTACTGTCGCCGAATTGTAATGCGGATTTTCTGGGATGGGGCGGATAAGCCGAGCATCGAATGCCCCATTGGTGATTTTTTCGGCTTGGGACACGGTATGCGCAAGAACTTCATCACAGCGCCTTTACAGATGAGCCCACAGAATGGAAAAGGCTTCAATTCCTGGTGGCACATGCCTTTCAAAGAGCAGGCAATCATCGAAATTGAGAATCAGGGCGAAGAGGGATATGCTCACTATTTCTATATCGACTATGAATCGTATCGTAGCCGGTCAGCGGTCGAAGATCAGGCTTTCTTTCACGTTCAATGGAATCGGGAGCTCAATACGCAAGGATGGGCTCACGAGGAACATTTGACGTCAGATGCATATCGTGAGGATGACCGATGGCAGAATTTGAGTGATGCCGAAAACTACGTGATGTGCGATGCGGTCGGAAGCGGCATATATTGCGGCGCGCACCTGGATATCGACTGCTACCAGCGGAATCCGAATGATTGGTACGGCGAAGGAGATGACATGATGGTAATCGACGGCGAGTCCTGGCCGCCGTCGTTGCACGGAACTGGCACGGAAGATTGGTACCATTGCGCCTACTGCCCCACCCAGGAGTATAACGCCCCGTACCATGGTATTATTCTATACAGTGGTACCGAGGATTGGCGATGGAAAGGGAAGAATACAGTCTACCGGTACCATGTAGAGGACCCCATTCGATTTACCAAGAGCTTCCGCATGTCGATAGAGCACGGTCATGCCAACAAACTAAGCAACGACTATTCGAGTACGTCTTATTACTATCTGACTGAACCGGTGCAGGGCGGTCCGCCATTGCCGCCAGTAGAGGCTCGGTTACCACTACCGAATGAGGAAAGGTACGTAGGCGACTGAATCAATGTGGCATTGAGAGATTGGTGTCCTGCTAGTACGCCGGCAGAATTGCACCTGTCTCGCCTGACCACCGGCCCCACATGATTTTTCCACACCCCGGACGCCGGCATCGATGTACCAAATCAAGAGGAGGCTGGGATGCTCAGCCAAGATCGCATCAACTCATACCATGAAAACGGATATCTTTCGGTTGAAAATGTGCTGTCGGAACACGAGGTGGAAGAACTGCGACGCGTGACGGATGAGTTCGTAGAGAAGTCACGGGAAGTCACTGATCATACAGATCTCTTCGATCTGGAACCGGGACACACGCCAGAGAGCCCTATGTTGCGTCGTTTGAAGGGCCCAATCGACCATCATGACGTGTACGCCAGCACGTTGCGTCATGACGGCATCCTCGATGTGGTGGCGCAACTGATCGGCCCGGGTATCAGAACAAATGGAAACAAGCTGAACATGAAGTCCGCCTCGTACGGTAGCCCCGTGGAGTGGCATCAGGATTGGGCATTCTACCCTCATACCAATGATGACCTTCTGGCGGTTGGAGTATGCATAGATGACATGACCATTGAGAACGGCGCCCTACTGGTGATACCGGGTTCACACAAGGGCCCTACACTGGACCACCACCAGGACGGCAGATTCTGTGGCGCCGTAACGGATCCTTCCTTTTCAGATGAGGCGGCGGTCTCGGTGGAGGTGCCCGCCGGCGGCATTTCGATTCATCATGCCCGTGCTTTCCATGGTTCCGCACCCAACACATCTGGCGCGCCTCGGCGACTGCTACTCTTTCAATACTGCGCAATCGATGCATGGCCGTTGACCGGAGGTGGCGATTGGGAGGCTTTCAACAGCAACATCCTGCGTGGGGAACCAACGAATCAGCCGCGTCTCAGGGACGTACCGGTCCGCATGCCACTTCCGGGAGCCGAACGAGCTGGATCGATCTATGAAAACCAATCAGTATTGGACCAATCCACTTTCCAGCGGAGAGCTGGTTGAGTTTTTTGGGGCCTTTGATCTACCGTTCAATCAACCTTTGGACAGCGTTGTCTGAACATCTAAGGAGCCGTTCATGCAGGTCAATCTTGGTAATAAAGTGGCTGTGGTTACAGGCGGAGCACAGGGAATTGGACGGGCAATCGCGCAGGATCTTTCGGACAACGGCGCACATCTTGCCCTGCTCGACATTAATGGTGAAGCATGCAGTCAAGCCGCGCGCGAGATCGAAGAGGCAGGCGGCACCGCCATCGGCATTTCAGCTGACGTGGCCGATCCAAAAGACGTAGAACGCGCGGTAGGCGAGATCTACGATGCGTATCAACACATTGATATTCTCGTCAACAATGCAGGAATTGGTAATCCCGACAGGGTTCCGATTCATGAACAGTCCATTGAAATGTGGAATAAGGTCTTGGATATCGACCTGACCGGCGTCTTTCAGATGAGTAAAGCTGTGATTCCCGCGATGATAGCGCAGGGCGGAGGCAGTATCGTAAACATCAGCTCCATAGCAGGACTCGCGCCTCTGAAGCTTCAAAGCGCCTATGACGCCGCCAAGGCAGGCGTCGCTCATCTCAGCAGGGCCATGGCGTCGGAACTCGGGGAGCATAGTATTCGAGTGAATGCAGTAGCGCCGGGCTCCACCCTGACACGAGGCACAGAGGACCTTTTCTACGGCCCGGACGGCAAAACCTACAATGAAAAGGCGCAAAGCCTGATTTCACATATTCCCCTGGGTAGACCCGGTCAACCCGAGGAAATAGCACACACCGTTCTCTTCCTTGTTTCGCCCGCCGCATCCTACATCACAGGCGTCGTTATTCCGGTTGACGGAGGCTGGATCACAAGCTATCATCGGGACTGGTAATCATCCCATATCGAGTATCTATTTCCGGCGAGGAATCTCTCTAAATAAGCCCAGGAAAATTGACGCAGCCATGGCCATAGGACACCGGCCAGAGTACTTCCTCCCGCCGAACCAACATCGAAAGACTACACATGTCTAAACCTGTTACTATCAAAGATGTGCAGACAATTTTGACGCAGCCTGCCGGATCGCGTTTGATCGTCGTAAAGATCATCACTTCCGAACCCGGACTTTATGGACTGGGCTGCGCCACCTTCACACAACGCTTCCACGCCGTGTACGCAGCCATACACGAACACCTGCGGCCCTTCCTGATTGGTCGGGATGTCGATCGTATCGAAGATCTCTTTCAAACAGGCATGGTCCACAGCTACTGGCGCAACGGTCCCGTATTGAACAATGCCATATCGGGAATGGACATGGCACTATGGGATATCAAAGGTAAACGTGCCGGGATGCCCGTGTACCAGCTCTTGGGCGGCAAATGCAGAGAAGCCGCTCCTGTCTATTCGCACGCCGACGGAGCCACCAAGGAAGAGGTCGCCGACAACGTGCGTAGATTCATGGGAGAGGGCTATCGATATGTGCGGATCCAGCAGGGAGGTTACGGCGGCAAAGCAACAGCAATGCAGCATCCCGAGGGCATCCAGCCAGGTGCCTACTTCGATCAGCGTGACTACGTGCGCCGTTCTTTACAGATGATCGAACATGTCCGTAAGGAAGCTGGACCCGAAGTTGAGTTGCTGCATGATATACACGAAAGGCTACGCCCTATAGACGCCGTTGGGTTCGCCAAGGACGTGGAACAGTTCAAACTGTTCTTCCTTGAGGATCCTCTTGCGCCCGAGGATATTGAATGGTTTCGCCACATACGTCAGGTATGCGCCACCCCGATAGCCATGGGAGAGCTCTTCAACAATCCTGGAGAATGGCTTCCGTTGATTGAAGGCCGCCTTATCGATTTCCTCCGTATGCATATCAGTCAAATGGGCGGAATTACTCCGGCGAGAAATGTGGCCGCCATGGCCAATATGTACGGTATCCGAACAGCATGGCATGGTCCGGGCGATGTGTCTCCAATAGGGCATGCAGCCAATCTCCACCTCGACCTGTGGGCTCCTAACTGCGGCGTTCAAGAGTGGTGCCGATTCAATGAATTGGTCTATGAGATGTTCCCTGGCACGCCTGAGGTCCGAAACGGTTACCTCTATCCCAACGAGAAACCCGGTCTCGGAATCGATATAGACGAGAAACTCGCTGCCAAGTATCCGGCTGAGTCCACCATCGAAGAATGGACACAGACCAGGACTCCGGATGGCGGTCCGGTACGCCCATAGAGATCTTAAGACTCATCTTTCACTATTCCGGATGTGCCACAGCCTGGCACATCCGGATTTCGTCTGTCAGGGGAACATGACCCTCCTATCCAATTATTCCCTGTCATTTCAGTTTGCGGGCATAGGCCAGCGATGTCTTGCAGCAATGGTGGATGCCCTCATACTGAATCTCTCCGTTATTTTTCTTATATATGTCTCTGGTATAGACCCTAGTTCCCCTGATGAAGGACCTCGCGTGCTTATATTCTGGCTCATGATTCCCTGGTTCTATTTCACGACCATGGAGAGCTCGTCCAGGAAAGGAACATTGGGGAAAACGATGATGAACATCGAGGTAACGGATCGTGACGGAAAACAGATCTCCTTTGGCCGGGCCGGGGTACGGGCAGCTGTAAAAATAGGCAGTCTCGGCCTGGGATTCCTGCTCGCGCTCTTCTCCGCGCGCCGCCAGGCCCTTCACGATGTCGTATCTGGTTCGATTGTAACTGTGAGCACCGACTGAGAGTCACCTTCAGTAGCTGGCACAATCCCGTCCGCCATAGAGGAGCAGCGAAATGCGCACAATCGAAGATATGTCAGGTGTTCGTCGTCAGGCTTCTGTCGCTGCCGTCAAGCGCTACCAGGACATGCGTCTCGGGATGTTTGTGCATTGGGGTCTCTATGCCATGATTGGGCACGGTGAATGGGTAATGCATACAGAGCAGATTCCTGTTGCCGAATACGAGAAACTTCCGCAACGGTTCAACCCCTCACAGTTCAATGCGGAGGAATGGGCCAAGCTCATGGTCGATACAGGACAGAAATACATGGTAATCACGAGCAAACACCATGATGGTTTCTGCATGTACGATTCCTCCCTGACGGACTACAAGATTACCAACACGGCATTCCAGTCTGACCCCATTGAACAACTGGCATATGCTTTTGCCAAGCGTGACCTGAAGCTGGGTTTCTACTATTCGCTGCTGGACTGGCATCACCCGGCATACCGGACCGATTGGCCGGCCTATGTGGCCTATTACCAGGGCCAAGTTCGTGAATTGTGCACCCGGTACGGTGACATCAATATGATATGGTTCGATGGATACTGGCCTGAACATGAACCACCGGCCGATTATTTCGTCGAAGGTGGGCCGTGGCAACTATCTGAAACCTATGACATGATTCACCAACTGCAGCCAGACGCCCTAATCGGAAACAACCACCACGTATCGCCGCTGAAGGGCGAGGATTTTCAGATGTATGAGCAGGATCTCCCGGGGGAAAACAGTGCCGGCTTTAATACGGGATCCGTGGGAAACCGGCCCCTTGAATCATGTCTCACGATTAACGGCAATTGGGGCTACAATCCCAATGATGGAAACCACAAATCCACGTCGGAATTGATCACATTTCTCGTTGAGTGTATCGGCCGCGGCAGCAACCTTCTTTTGAACGTTGGCCCCACGCCTATGGGTACAATCCAGCCGGAACACTCGGCCCGAATGCAGGGCCTTGGAACCTGGGTCAAAAAGCACGCCGACTCCATCTATGGCACACGGCCGGGCCCGATGCCGAAGCAGGAATGGGGATATATGGTCCACAATCCCACGTCCGGTCGGGTATTTTTACATATCCTAGACTTTCCTGTTGGAGATATCACGGTTGATGTACCGGGTAAGACTACGGCACGGCATTTAAGCAGTGGCGAGGAAATAGCGGTGCAACAAAACGGCACCAAGCTGACGCTCAATCTTCCTGCGAAACAGCCCGATCCGGTAGATACTGTCATCGTTCTGGACTGAGACGGCTTGAAAGGCATTCGGTAACGCAAATCGGACTATCTTGTATTAAAACATCGAACGTAGATCGCTCCGATGTACGCATTCCAGATTCGGTCCCTGTTTGCGGTACGCCGGGTGCGGACTAAGGGGTTCTGAGTCCAGCCTGAATTGCCTCAAATCACTGACCGACCTATATTCATTCTGGCCAGGGAGTTCATGTGTCCACGCTGGTTGTAACCTCTGGCGGCAGAACGAGAGCGCTCGGTGCGGATGAAACGTCCCGATTAGGCCGATGGCGCGTTTCCACGTTCTGGGTGATGCTCCTTGGTTATGTAGGCTATTATCTTTGCCGAGGTAATCTCTCGGCGGCGTTTCCACAGCTCAGCGACGCCTTCGGCTACTCCAACACAGATCTTGGCCTTATTGCTGGTTGGTCAACGTTGGCGTATGCCTTGGGAAAGTTTGTAAACGGCCCTTTGGCGGACCGATTTGGAGGACGTAAGATCTTCCTCCTGGGCATGGGCGGAGCCTTAGTAGCCAATATCATATTCGCAACTTCGTCGGGCCTGATTTCCTTTATTGTTGTCTGGTGCGTATGTAGGTATTTTCTGTCCATGGGATGGGGCGGAATTGCCAAGACCATAGGAGCTTGGTATCCTCCGCACCGGCATGGTACCATTATGGGCTTGGTAAGCATCAATTTTCAGTTTGGAGGTGTGGCGGCAGCACTGTTTGCAGGGTTTCTCGTGGCTCAGGGTATAGGTTGGCAGGGATTGTTTCTGTATCCGGCTGCCGTGCTCAGTGTTATCTGGATCTGGTCGTATCTCGCCTCGCGTGAGGCGCCGCGATCGGTGGTTGAGGGCGCCCACTACGAGGTCACAGCGAGTGAACCCCATCATCAGATCGCGGAGTTCTCTGTCGACGGAGAGTCACCCCGCGTTACGCAGATTATTAAGACGCTCTTCGGTCTCTCAATCTTCCGACATCTCCTTGTTTTCAGTCTGCTGACAACCATGTTGAGATCGGTGTTCATTACGTGGATCACTAAATTTCTCGTAGATATTGGCATGTTGAACGTGGATGCACAGGTAAGAACTGCCGTCATAGCCACACTGGGCGTCCTTGGAACTGTGCTTCTTGGATGGTATACCGACAGATATGCACGCGATGGTGATCGGGCGAGGGCCATGTGGATTATGCTCTCCGGCCTTGGGTTCTGTCTGTTGGCCGTTGCATTTCTGGCGGATGCCGGTCCTTCTGCCCATATACCAATAGTCGTCCTATTGGCATTGAGCAGTTTCTGCCTCCTTGGTCCCTATTCCATGAGCTCGGGCTGTATCACGCTGGACATATCGGGATCTGAAGGAGCGGGGAGTTGTACGGGTATGATTGATGGGGTGGGTTATATAGGTGCTGCACTGGCTACTCTGGGAGCGGGTATACTATCGGATAGTATGGGATGGAGCCAGGTTTTCCTCATACTTTCTCTCTTCGCTTTTGTGGCCACGGGGACGGCGTATATGATGAGCAGAGACTACAGGAGAGAGTTGTTGCATTGAGCCGACGTCCAAGTGCCAAATAGGTACATAAGACGCGACTTACCCTAGAAAACTAAATCGTCAAGCAATCTTAACAACGGATCAAATCCGAAAATCGCAACAACGGAGTGTACAGTGTCCAATCTTGATCGACGATCATTCTTGAAGCATACCGCCATTGCGGCGGGCGCCGTGGCAATTTCGGGGCTGGGTGCGCGAAGTGCGAAGGGGGCGTACGGCCATCTACAGGCGGGTCTGGGCGATGGAGGCTACGGAGAGCTGTATCCCACGCGCTCGGCCAACACAGGGGAGCTTTGCCTGGAGCTACCCCAGGGCTTTCGCTACACCGTGCTGGGACGAACGGGATCCATCATGTCTGATGGGAATCCCACTCCGCGCGCCCACGACGGTATGGCCGCCTTCTCGGACGGAGATACCATACGACTGGTTAGGAATCACGAAATCAACAACCAACGTGGACAGCCGGGTGCCTCCATTGCTGGTAATGCCCCGGGCTATGACCATTCTGCTGGCGGTGGAACTACTACTCTGGTAATCGATCCCTCAAACCGCGAACTCATTGAGGACTTCGTCAGTCTTAACGGATCGCTACATAATTGTGCGGGAGGCCCCACGCCCTGGGGGACTTGGATCACCTGTGAAGAAACCACTATGGGACGCACCATAGTAGTAAACAAGAAGAACAAAAGTGAGACTGGCGGTTTCGATCAGGACCACGGGTATTGCATCGAGGTCGATGCAATGGCCAGCGGTCCTCAGGAAGCTCGCCCCATACGAAGCATGGGGCGTTTTGTCCACGAGGCCATCGCAGTGGACCCCGCCACCAGCATCGTTTACGAAACCGAGGATCATAATTATCCGGACGGCTCGGGTTTCTACCGCTATATCCCAGATGTGCCGCAACAATTGGCTCGTGGAGGCAAACTGCAGATGCTGGCGATCAAGTCCAAATCCGGATATGATACGAGGATCGACCAGGTCATGGGCGCCGAACTTCCAGTCACCTGGGTAACAATCGACGAGCCCGATCCATCAGACGCCAGCACCGACGCCTCATCAGTATTCAAACAAGGTCACGCAAAGGGTGGGGCCTCGTTCAATCGCCTGGAAGGCTGCTGGTATGGGGATGGGAACATATTCTTCACTTCGACCAATGGCGGAGACCAGAAACTTGGACAGGTGTGGCAGTACGCACCCGCAGGCGCAGGCGACGGAATTCTAAAACTGCTCTTTGAGTCTCCCGATAAGGCTCTGCTGCGGGCGCCTGACAATATCTGTGTGAGTCCACGAGGTGGCCTTGTAATCTGTGAAGACAGCGCGCCTTCGGTCTATGTCCGTGGCCTTACTAGCGAAGGTCGGGTCTTCGATGTGGCCAAGGATCTTGCAGGCATAGAGGTGCGAGGCGAATTCGCCGGTGCCACGTTCAGCCCGGATGGAGAGACGCTCTTCGTTAACATGCAGAGACCGGGCCTGACTTATGCCATCTGGGGACCCTGGCATCAAGGCGCTATTTAGTATCCAGGTAAGAGTTGATAGGGCAAGCCGCCTATCCAGTGAGTAAGATCCATCGAAATCGACCGACCACATATTGCCGAACTCCGGAGGAATAACATGGCAGCTGATCATCTTCCGTTACGACGCATTGACTATGTCAAATTCTTTGTTGGAAATGCACGACAGTCCGCCTACTTCTACCGCAACGCCTTCGGTTTCGATGTAATCGGATACGGGGGTCTCGAAACCGGTATGAAAAACGAAGCCGGATATGTGCTCAGACAAGGACACATCACACTAGTCCTCGTGTCACCGCTGAACAGCGATCATCCTGAAAACGATCGTCTGATGTTGCACGGGGACGGCGTAAAGGATGTGGCGCTGGAAGTGGAGAATGTGGGTGCCGCCTACGAGGCAACCATCAGCCGGGGTGCGACGAGTGTGGTCGAGCCCACCGTAATCCAGGACGATGATGGAATCTATGAATATGCCACTATAATGACCTACGGCGATACCAGACACACCTTTGTCAACCACGACCAATACAAGGGAGTGTTCGCTCCCGGCTACCGTCCCATCGATCCCGCCCGATACAGAGAAGAAACCCGAAGGCCCGTGGGACTCAAGGCAATTGACCATATCGTCGGCAACGTAGAACTCGGTAAAATGGATGAATGGGTGCACTTCTACGAACACGTTATGGGGTTTACCCAACTTGTCCATTTCGACGACAATGATATAAGCACCGAATACAGTGCGCTCATGTCCAAGGTGGTCCAGAACGGGAACGGTCGGATCAAATTCCCCATCAACGAACCAGCCCATGGAGTCAGGAAGTCTCAGATCGACGAGTATCTTGACTTCTACAACGGTCCAGGTGTCCAGCATATAGCCATGATTACGGGGGATATCATCGAGACCGTGTCTGCCATGGCGGACAATGATGTGAGTTTCCTGTTTGTGCCAGACTCGTACTACGATGCCCTGCAAGACCGAATCGGGAATATTGACGAGGATATGGCACGAGTGGCGGAACTCGGTATCCTGGTGGACCGGGACGAAGAGGGCTACCTATTGCAGATCTTCACCAAGCCGGTGGAGGACCGACCTACGGTGTTCTTTGAAGTGATCCAACGACATGGATCGCGGGGCTTTGGTGTGGGCAACTTCAAGGCGCTCTTCGAAGCAATAGAACGGGAGCAAGATATCCGCGGAACGCTGTAGGTAAATCCGCAGGACTTAGGAGTCAGTGCCATGCGATATGTTCGACTCGGCGAAATGCCTCAGAAGCACCACGTACAATTCAGACAACCCGATGGCACACTGTATCGGGAAGAACTATTCGGTACTCGCGGGTTTTCTGGTCGATCTTCAACGCTATACCACAAATACCTACCCACTCAGGTGGCGGCCATAGATCGCCTTGAGGACCGGCCTCCTGTGCCAGCTGACGACGACCGGCTTCAACATCGACACCTGAAGACGAGAGATTTACCCCCTTCAGGCAATGCCATTTCCGGTCGAATTGCCATGATGTATAATAGTGACGTCATCATAGCCTATGCCAATACGGCGGAGCCTATGCCGTACTTCTTCAAGAATGCCGATGGTGACGAGGCCTTGTATATCCATAAGGGCTCGGGTACGCTGGAATCCATCTTTGGCACACTTCGATATGGACCAGGCGACTATCTTGTCATTCCACGCGGAACGATTTATCGACTGTCAGAGGATGAACCGGGCACGCGTATTCTGGTGGTAGAGTCGGCCAGTCCTATTGAGGTCCCCAAACGATATCGTAACGAGTATGGACAACTTCTTGAGGACGCTCCCTATCGCGAACGCGATATCAGGGTGCCAGAGAGTCTGGACATGATTGAAGAAAGCGGCCGGCACGAAGTGCGCATACTTGCACGCGGAAAAATGCATGCATACTATTATGACTTCCACCCATTCGATCTGATTGGATGGGATGGATATGTGTATCCATACGCCTTCAATATCAATCACTTTCAGCCCATCACCGGCCAGATACACCTTCCACCCCCGATTCATCAGACTTTCGAGGCGAAAGGCTATGTGATCTGCTCGTTCGTTCCACGAATGCTCGACTACCATCCTGACGCTGTTCCGGCTCCGTACAATCATAGCAATATCGACAGCGACGAGATGATATATTACGCCAATGACAGATTTGCCAGTCGTCGCGGTATAGAGGAAGGATCCGTGACCCTGCATCCCGCGGGAATTCCCCATGGACCGCAGCCAGGAGCCACGGAAGCAAGCCTGGGCAAGACGGAGACTACCGAACTGGCGGTTATGGTCGATACGTTCCATCCCCTCAAAATTACCAAGGTAGCACTGAAAATGGAAGATCCCGGATACCCTTTCAGCTGGCAAACATGAGAAACCTACCTAATCTGGCTCGTCGGTAATCATAGAACCGTTTCATATTATCTTTCACAGATCAAGGCCAGATTCTTTGTGCCTCCACCATTAGACCCCGGCTATTGAACGATACGTCACTAGATAGCGGGGACCTTCAAAGGTCGCTCCCATGCACGCCATCCGGCAGTTTCGCGAGAAGCTCGCATCAGACACCCTCTGTATTGGCTCCAGCATTACCTTCAATGATCCTACTGTAACGGAAGCCCTGTGCGATTCCTCTGATTTTCTATGGATAGATACCGAGCACAACCCTATGAGCCTGGAGTCTGTAACCGGCCACCTTATCGCGGCTCGGGCCTGCAATACCGCAGCCCTGGTCCGGGTACCGGCCAGCGATACGCCTTATCTGAAGCGGGTATTGGATAGTGGAGCGGATGGCGTTATCGTACCACAAGTTCGAACCGCCAAGGAAGTCCAGAATGTGGTCAACGATTGCCGATATCCACCTCAGGGCAATAGAGGATTTGGTCCGCGAAGACCCTCGAACTACGGACGCTTCGGTGGCGACGAATATATCGAGACCATGAATTCAGATATTTTTGTTTCGGTTCAGATTGAGCACATAGAAGCTTGTGAAGCATTGGACGACATTGTTCGAATCGAAGGATTGGACGCTATCGCGATCGGCCCTATGGATCTGAGCGGATCCATGGGAATTCCAGGTCAGGTCGATCATCCTGATGTGGTTAC
>JABIQT010000314.1 GCA_018667995.1 Candidatus Latescibacterota bacterium | reverse complement strand
TTCGCTTCGTTGAAGGACTTTCTGGAAGAAGATCCGGCGGCGGCTGAGTCCATGCAACGGGATCAACTATCCGTCATCCGTCGATCGATCGAAGACAGGAATGGTATTGAAATAGCCAGTGATGATGGATTGAGTATGCGACTGGTTGTAGATGAGACCGTGCTCGGCATTTCCGGGGGCGAACTTGCTATCCGCGTCTACCAGGGCGAGCCATCAGTATTAATCTTTGGCAGGGGCAATATGGTGATTATAGGAAGTGCACACTTGGATAAAGGGCAGGAGAGGACGGTCGTAGGTGTCCTTGAAAAGGCGCTTCAGGTAACCGGTTAGCTGGTTGGTCAGCAAGGAGTGTGTCGGAAGTTCAATAGACGAAGACCGTGGATTCTTTTGGACGAGGAGTATATATGATTGCGAGAATGATGCGTGTGATGTTACACGTAAAAGATATTGAGACTGTTTCCGCCTTCTATGCGAATGTGCTGGGATGTACCGTCAAGGCAGGCGCCAATGCCGACTGGACCGAATTGGATGCCGGTGGGTGTGCCATCGCGCTGCACAAGTGGGGCAGCCGTCAAACGGATCGTGGAAAATCATGGACTGTCATTGCGTTCGGCGTCGAAGACGTACCTGCCACGCGACGCGAACTCATGAAGAAAGGTGCAAAAATGGGCGTGGTACACAGCGTAGATGTCCCTCCCTATGAGGGGCTCCAGTTCTGCACGGGCAAGGATCCCGAGGGTAATTCCTTTCAGATAACGAATCGGGGCGTGACCAGCTGTCTGCATGACTGAAGATCAATTGAAAGGAAACAGGCTCCGTTCATTCTGCAGCGCCATGACTCCTAAGCAGATCAACCACATTCTGGAATGGACTAGTTGGTTCCCTGTACTCAGAACGATAGTGGTAGTTGGGATACGCCAGTGCATATCCCAAAGGCGTGACATTCTCCATCAGCACATCGCCGCGGTCCAGATCCGACCAGAACGGTGGCACCCGCAGGTTCGCGGTTGCTGATAGGTCGGCCCCTTTGGATATGAGCCATTCCAGAACTGGAAAAGACACGTTCTGAAACGATGTGACGGCATGAAATATGGGCGTCTGATTGCCAAAACCATCCCCATCAGGTTCTCCGCGGGCATCGAGATCTGCGCCCAGGTCTACCGCGAGCTGAACGGCCTCAAGTTCCCCAAATTCGACACAGGCGTGCAGCAGAGAAGTACGGTGCAGTGACGCGCCACCCCAGGATCCTCCTACGGGGTAGATATCTGTGGCAAGATTGTCAAATCGATCGGTGATGAGCGAAGGTCGGGATCGGACCTTTTCCCTGATCAAATCGAGTCGTCCGCGGTGCATATCCATAACCGGGGTGTCTTCAGATTCAATCCCGCCGCTGATAAGAAGGTCTGCCATGGCGTTCTGGTTTTCATTTCGGCTATACGTGTGCGTCACCAGTTCCAGCGGGTGGTCCGCATTACTAGGGTTTGCGCCGTGATCCAACAACCACTTCAGTTTTCCAGTATCGAGGTCCTCACAAGCCGCCTGGATCGGGTGATATCCCTTAGCGGCACGTTCAACTACTCCCCCGCTACTATATAGTAATTCCATGATTTCAATGGTGGTGAAGGCAAAGGGATTACTATCCGGGTCGTTGACCTCGCAACCAGCCTTGAGCAAGGATCGAACCGCCAGAGACTTGTGCATTCGGGCGGCATATGAGACCAGGTTTACTGGCCTGCCAAATGCCTCGGTCGTATGAGTTTTCAGCTTTGGGTGATCCCTGAGCAATTCATGTATTCTCGATTCGTCGTCTGACTCAATAGCGGTAATCAGCACCTCAGTGAATTCGCTCATTTGGACGAGTCCTTTCGGTCTTTGAGCAGATCAACCAGATCCTCGTGCTCGGAACATTCAGCGAGGCTTGCAGGCTTAGCCCAGGGGCCATCGGCCAATTCCGTTTCCGCACCAAGAGAGAGCAAGAGCTGCACCATCTCCTTATGTCCGTTTTTCGCGGCAGCCGCCAGGGGCGAACTCCCTTCCATGGCGTCGAGCACGTTGATCTCTGCGCCCGCATCTGCGAGCAAGCGGACGATCTCCAAGTTTCCCTTGGACGCATGGTTCCACAGCATCGTGGAGCCGTTGAAGTCTCTGCGATTGATGTCCATCCCGGCATCGATAATGCGTTTGGCCGCCGCTGGTGATTTTGGTAACGATGTGACCGCCTCGCCCGAAAGCACCTGGAAGGCACCAGGGCTGCTATCCAGGAGCCTGCCTATCAACGTTTCATCATCACTGCGTAGGATATGTTTGATCATCTCCGGATCCTTTGCGGAATCTGGATTCTCGTCAAGTTTCTGTGATATCTGCTCATCGGATAGGGCCCACGGTTCATCATCGGCTCCGAAGGATCGAAGGAGATCCTGCATGGGCCCACAGCTCTCGGGATGGGTATGCGCAACTATGGAGAGAGCCGTGCCACTGGAATCTTCTCCGACGTGCGCCTGAGCACCACGCTCAAGTAGCAGTCTCGCTGTGTCCAAATGGTTGCCCGCCGAAGCGGCGAATAGGGGACCTCCGCAGATTGTTAGATCCTCCATCTGATTTGGATCAGCTCCTGCATCAAGAAGGTCTCTCACAATATCAGTATATCCCTCGCCGGCCGCCGCTCGCAGCGGACTCGTACGGGCGGAATCAAGCCGATTGGCAGCGAGAGGATCATCGGTCAGGATGGCCGTGACCCGCTCTCGATCGCCCAATCCACAGGCAATCGTCAGGAAGTAGTCTGCGCCTCTTGCCAGCAGGTAGCCAGCTACGGCCCATCCGTGCTGGATGGCTCTGCCCATCATGCGTTCCTTAGAAAACCAGTAATCACCGCGTACGGCTAGGTGGATAGGTGTGCAACCGCCAGCGCGCACCGCATCGATAATTGCTCCTGAATCCAGCAGGTGATCGATGAGGCTAGTCTGGCGGGTCAAGGCTGCCCAGTGTAATGCGGTGGCGCCAAATTCATCGGCCGATGTCGCCAGATGCGGGCTGCGATTTAGGACCTGCGCAACATCCTGTGAATCGCGATGCTTGATGGCATCACGGAGCAGGTGGAAGTCAGAGTGATAGTTATAGCGCCGGGTGAGTTCCCCTTCCAGGACCTGCAATACGTCCGTAAACTTCCGCTCCCTGGCAATCTTCAATAGCGTTTGCCATGAAGAATAGAGGTAATTCGAGAGTCCGGGATCGGCGCCTGCGGAGAGCATTTCCTCGACAACGTCTGCGTGTCCATTCCTCACAGCCATATAGACAGGAAATTCATACCACTTCTGAATGTTCAGCAAAGCGGGATCATAAGCGATCAGTTCTCTAATCAGCGCGATATCACCGGCCGCCGCCGCTTTGAACATTGCCCAGGCAAGTTTTCCGTCGACCTCCGCGCCATAATGGGGAACGGTGCCGTCAAATTCATCCGACGGCCCCATTCGTTTGGCCCGGTCGGGGTAGCGGCCCTGTATCTGGGATGTATCGGGTGGATGATTCTGCTTCATTTATGACTCCTTCGATTTTGGGACAAATGGCGCACATTTCGGTCCAAGAATGATGTTGCTTCTCCGTAATGCGTAATCTGCTGAGCCTTGATATCTCACGAATGTGCTTCCGCGCCGTTGCACAGGATGGTATGCGGGCATTCGATCCTGCCCGCATGAACAGGAAAGCCATCGTGAGCGTATGCGGATCCGTCCTTGGTGGATCATTTCTTACTAGTGTCGGCTAGTATAGAACCCTCGCGGTCAGTGACCAATAATCTGTGGATGTTCCTTAGAGAGTACGAGTGACTTCTGACTGTTACCAAAAATCTACGTTGGGGTATGGATTTCTCCATAACGCCATCCTGGAACCACGTCGCTTGTGTCTTTGAATGGCGTCCTATACCGGGATGGTATCACTCAGGACGAATGTACCCGAGCAGCTCCAAGTGGAGGATCTTTGGCGGGCAGGAAATAGCGGGTTGGTATCGATATCTATGAATTGGCGTAACATATTTAACCAGATCTCACACGTACCAGGTCAGTGTCCGCGCCGGGGAGCGGCGTTTCCTGTTTTCAATTCTGATTTCAGACTATATAATAACGAACTGGAAGTAGGACCGCAACGATTCGCCAATTCCCAGAAAATCTCAGATATAGACCACACTATTCGGAGAACAGCCATGGCTGATAAAACGCTATTCCTGCTGGACGGTATGGCACTTGCCTACCGTGCACATTTCGGCATGATTCGCAATCCCAGGATGACGTCAACCGGCATCAACACATCCATGATCATGGTGCTCACAAACACCATCATGGGCATCATCGATAAGGCTGGTGCCACCCACATCGCGGCCGTATTCGATACACCGGAACCCACACATCGACATAAAATGTTCAAGGAATACAAAGCTCAGCGGGAATCCATGCCCGAGGATATTCGCACTGCTTTGCCATTTGTGTTTCGTTTGTTCGAAGCTTTCAACATCCCGGTGATAAGAATGCCTGGCTGGGAAGCGGACGATGTGATAGGAACCCTCGCTAAGCAGGCTGAGGAGGATGGCTTTACGACCTATATGGTGACGCCAGACAAGGATTATGGCCAACTGGTGGACGAGAACACGTTTATGTGTAAACCTGGGGGTTCCGGGGATAATATGGAGACCATGGGAGTCAAAGAGATATGCGAGAAGTGGGGTATCGAACGCGTAGAACAGGTCATAGACATTCTTGGTCTCATGGGCGATGCCAGCGACAACATTCCTGGTGTGCCCGGAGTGGGCGAGAAGACAGCACAGAAGTTAATTGCACAATATGGAAGTGTCGAAAACCTGCTTGAGAATACCGGCGACCTCAAGGGCAAGCAAAAGGAGCGCCTCGAAGAAAACAAGGAGCTCGCCCTCTTGTCCAAGAAGCTGGTCGTAATTGAGCGTGAGGTTCCGGTGGAGATGTCGCCGGCCGACCTCGCCCTGAAGGATTGGGACGAGGAAAAACTCAAGACTCTTTTTGTAGAGCTGGAGTTCAGCACGCTGGGTAAACGCCTATTCGGTGACAGGTTCTCAGCGGTGCCTCGCATGGCGGTGAGTACAGGCGAAGAAGGTGAGATGGCCGAGTTGAAAACCATGAAGGATGTGGTGCATGATTATCAGTGCGTGGAGACTATAGGGGCCCAGACCGAGCTGCTGAAAGCGATCAGAGAGTCCAAGAGTTTCTGCTTCGACTTGGAAACGACGGGACTCGATGTCAAGTCATGCGATATCCTTGGCATTGCCATCGCCCTGAATCCACACAAGGCTTACTATTGGCCGGTACCGGAGGACAGGTTGGGGGTTCTGGAGGTGCTCGAGCGCTTCCGCCCAATCCTGGAAGACCCTGAGCGGGAGATCGTGGGGCATCATCTCAAGTTCGATTTCAGTGTGCTTCGATGGCACGGTGTGTCTGTGCAGTGTCGCGTTTTTGATACCATGTTGGCGGCCTATCTGACCGTACCAGATTTGCGGCGAACCATGGACTATCTTTCCCAGGCGTTGTTGAACTATGCTCCGCAGTCCATATCCGAACTCATCGGTGAAAAAGGCGATGAACAAAGGACCTTGAAGGAAGTACCGGTGGAACAGGTGGTCGACTACGCGGCTGAGGACGCGGATATTACGCTGCAGCTTGCAGCCGTCTTGCGACCCAAGATCGAAGAGATGGCGCAGACCACCGTCTTTGGCGACATCGAATGCCCGCTTATTTCCGTCCTGGTTGAAATGGAACACGAGGGCGTTCGAATGGACGTATCACAGCTTGCAGCCCTAGGCGAGCTTCTGAACAAAGAAGCCCGCTTGGCTGCCGATCGTATCACGGAACTGGCCGGCGAACAGGTGGACTTGAACTCCCCCAAACAGCTCGGAACCGTCCTATTCGATAAACTAAAGCTCGATCCAAAAGCCAAGCGCACCGCTAAATCAGGTCAGTACAAAACGGACGAGACCGTCTTGCGACGATTGGCCGAACGCCACGAAATCGCAGAACGGATTATGCACTACCGTATGTGTACAAAGCTCAACTCGGTATATGTGAGCCAGCTTCCTGGATCTGTTTTTTCACAGACCGGACGTGTTCACACATACTACGATCAAGCTTCCATTGCTACTGGCCGAATTCAGTCTTCCAATCCCAATCTGCAGACGATCCCCATTCGGACCGATATGGGCCAGGAAATACGAAAAGCTTTCGTGCCTAGAAGTGACGAATATTTACTCCTGGCAGCTGACTATTCGCAGATCGAGCTTCGAATCGCGGCGGAACTCAGTCAGGACGAGGGGCTCATGGAAACGTTCTTGAATGAAGAGGACATTCATTCTGCCACAGCCATGAAAATTTACGAGGTGGATACCGAAGATGTCACTGCCGAAATGCGGCGCCGCGCAAAAACGGTGAACTTTGGCATTATCTACGGTATCTCCGCTTTCGGCTTGAGCGAACGCCTTAATATCACGCGCGGACAGGCACAGGAGTTAATTGATCAGTATTTCTCCAAGTACCCGGGTACGGTGAACTACATGAAGGAAACCGTGAAGTTTGCCGAGGACAATGGATACGTTCAGACGCTAACGGGCCGAAGACGTTACCTTCGAGATATAAATTCCGCAAACGGTACCACCAAACGCGGCGAGGAGAGAAATGCTATCAACTCGAGAATTCAGGGCACCGCAGCCGACCTCATAAAGATAGCCATGGTCAGAATTCATCGTGAAATACGCGAAAAGAGCATGAAAACACGCATGCTTCTGCAGGTCCATGATGAACTGGTGTTCGACCTGCACCGATCGGAACAGGATACGGCCCCTGCAATGATTGAGGAGTGCATGCGCACTGCCTTACCGATGAAGGTGCCGGTCGTGGTGGAAATGGGTATCGGGGAGAACTGGCTACAGGC
>JABIQT010000599.1 GCA_018667995.1 Candidatus Latescibacterota bacterium | reverse complement strand
GGCATAATGAAGATATCCATGTACCGCATTTAATCCGAATTGCTATCAGTCACTATCAGTTCGAGACCATCCACCCATTCCTTGATGGAAATGGGCGAATTGGACGACTGTTGATTCCGTTATATCTTCTCAATCATGGCCTGTTGCGGAAGCCGTCTCTTTATCTATCTGCGTACCTGGAAAAACATCGGACCTCTTATTATGATGCGCTCTCACGAGTTAGAGAATCAGATGACATCGGTCATTGGTGTCGCTTCTTCCTGGAAGCCGTCATTGAAACTGCCGCTGATGGCAAGCTCACCTTCCAACGCATATTTGCGTTACGGAACGATATTGAGAATCAGGTTCTATCGCTGGGAAGACGTGCTGAAATGGCCCAGAGGTTGATTCGTCATCTGTATGCCAGACCTGCCGTCACAGTTAAGCAAACTATGGATCTATTGCGCATAAACTATAATCCAGCAAACAGCCTGCTTTCTGCACTTACGAATCTTGGAATTTTGGACAAAGTCACGAGCCTACGCCGAAACCGTCTCTTCGTATTTTCGAGATATCTTGATGTTTTTCTTGATAAAAGTGAGACATAGGACCCCTTATCTCATTTTTTTGACCTTAAAGTGAGATAAGAAGTTTTGTATCTCACTTTGGAGCGCTGAAAATGAGATAAGCGGGTCCGTTTTCACCGAAAAGGCAGTAAGACTCAATAATGGAACCATCAACAATGGAACCATATGAACCGGTGATGGTCTGGCCCCAACCAGAACACTGGTGGCTCAATCCTAGCCCGCTCGCTCAGTGCCTTACAGTCTCAGCGAGGTACAATCGTGGGGGAACTGGATCAAACTTAGCCGCTCAGTCCTGGGGAAAGTACAAGAGGTTGGTGCTAGGAGTTGGCCCTAACCCCGAAGGAATAGCGTCGACTTACGGTGCAGTAAATCCACTCCATGACGTACCCCAGTCCGACCGCGATCGCCACGGTGGAAAACAAGACGGGGAGAATGTAGTATCGGTCCCAATCTGCTGGCGTGAAGAGGCTGGGGATGGCCGTCGTCATGGCCACCGACAAGAGTACGACCTGGGTGGGATCTGTTGATTGGTGGCGGAGGAACGCTATGGCTTTGGAGAACAGATAGTAACCACCTACCACACACAAAACCAGATTCAGATACAGGGACCCGACGAATGACAGCGTCGCATAGGTCTCGAATATTCGGGTAGGTACGACTTGGATGTATTCTGCCAGACTTTCGATTCCCTTGCGTTCCTCGCCGATATTGGCCAACTGTGTGACTCGGTGATCGTACATCAGTCCCAGTTTCCGTAATGGTGCTCGGTAGAGGAACGGGTTGACCGCAATAAACACCGTCCAGGCCGAAAGAACGACCGCCCCGAATACACCCGCAACAGCCATTTTGATGCCGGCCGCTAACTATATCCATACGAGTGCAAATCGATTAGAGAGGCCCAAAGTCGTATCGGGCAACAGACTGCCCTTGGCTCTCAACCAGGCGCCACGCGCAATGTGTGAAGAAATCGGTTCTACCAGAAATGGTAGCTTAACCGATTGTCCAATACTGGGGTGCACTCCAAGATTCCGTTTTATAGTCGTTGTCCGATTTTGGCACCTGATAATCTCGATAGTGGATACATCACCGATTAAACTGGCCTCCTGATTACAATAGAACGCCCTGTTACAACAGATTGTGAATCACCAGAATTTTGGCATGACTCTTGTTTTATGTTGTCCTTATTGCATTTCACTAATGTGATAGGATCACCGGATGCACAGCGGTTTAGAAACTGTCTCAGAATAATTGAACTATAAGTGTTTGGCGGATAACAGGGGCCATGCGCCGCATCTGTTCTTAATCCAGAATCTGGAGATTGATCATGCTGCAGAACTATCTCTCCGTTGCGTTCCGCACCTTGATTCAGCAGAAGCTCTATGTATTCATCAACATCGTCGGACTGGCCGTCGGATTGGCCTGCTTCGTCCTGATCTCGTGCTATGTCCAGTATGAATGGAACTTTGACACCTTTAATCAGCACGCAGACAATATCTACCGCATGGCCCACCGGTCGCCTGATGTGTACATGGAAAAGAACGAATACGCGAGTAGTCCCGCACCGCTTGCGCCTGCCTTGCTGCGTGATTTTCCGGAAATCACGCGGGCGACTGCGCTTACAAAGGATGAGAATGCCCGTCTTCGAGCCGGCGACGTGTATTCTACCGAGTCGGGGCTTCTGGCCGATGAGCATCTTTTCTCGATATTCTCATTCCCTATGTATGCAGGGAACCCTGAGACCGCATTGATCGAACCAAACACGATCGTTCTGACCACATCTCTATCTCGAAAGCTCTTTGGAGACGATGATCCCATGGGGCAGATAATCGAAGTGCAGGGATGGACTTCGGGATCTTATGCGGTCACCGGTGTAATAGAAGATGTCCCTGACAACGCCCATTTCACGTTCGACTTTGTCACGTCGCTCGTTTCCGAACCGGAATACAGACGGAATCTGGAAAACAACGAGTGGAGAGATTCTAACTGGTTCACCTATTTTGTCCTTCAAGATGG
This sequence comes from Candidatus Latescibacterota bacterium, assembly GCA_018667995.1. Lineage (GTDB taxonomy): Bacteria > JAAXHH01 > JAAXHH01 > JAAXHH01 > JABIQT01 > JABIQT01. Next base: position 2,598 of record JABIQT010000599.1, on the reverse strand, counting down.
TGTGAACATTACACAGTTAGAGCGTAGGATGGCGGCCTTCGACACGAAATACATGGGGCATCTGGAACCAGAGGACCGCATGCAGTTCTTTGCCCAGTCGCTGACGTCCATACATCTCCGGTCCCACCTTAACTTCGAGCTTTCGGCCAACGGTGATATTCGTATCGTACTCTTTCTCTCCAGCATTGCGCTTGCCATTCTCCTACTGGCCTGTATCAACTATATGAATCTGGCCGTTGTCCGTTCGATGAAGCGCGCACGGGAGGTGGGTATACGAAAGGTGGTGGGCGCGTATCGCGGACAGCTCATCCTGCAATTCATTGGCGAGTCTATGCTCTTGTCATTTCTGTCTATGCTGCTGGCCATCGGATTGGTTTCAATGGCGCTACCGGGTTTCAGCGCGTTACTCGAGCGTGATCTGAGTATCGACTATTCAAGCCACTTTTGGATGCCCATGGGACTGTTGGGGCTGACGCTGTTGGTGGGATTTGTGTCTGGATGTTATCCGGCGTTCTACGTGGCTTCCATGCAGCCTTCGAAAGTACTGAAGGGGATGCCGTTGGCTTCATCGGGACGATCCAGGCTGCAAAGTCTACTTGTCGTGGGGCAATTTGCGGTTTCTATCGCACTGGTTCTTGGTGGTGTGATCATCTACCAGCAACTTGACTATATACAGAACAAAGAAATGGGCTATAACCGGGAGCGTGTCCTCGCGATCAAGGCGGATTCCGGTGTGTCAGAAAACTACCTGGCGATCAAGAACGAACTGGAGCGTCAGTCGACCATCCTGGGTGTGACGTCATCCAGCATGCTGATTACACGTATCTCGTCGGGAAGAATGCTCCAAGATTGGGAAGGCCGTAGCAATGAGGCGCCCATTCGACTGCACCACAATGCCGTCGGCTACGATTTCCTGGATGTATTTGAGATCGATCTAGCCGAAGGGCGCACCTTCTCCCCTGAATTCCCATCGGACAGAATGGGCTCATACCTGATCAATGAGGCGGCCGTGCGGTCGTTGGGATGGAAGTCTGGTCTCGGCAAGAAACTGCAGCTCGGGAGCAGGGAGGGCACCGTCATTGGTGTGATGAAGGATTTCCATCTGCATTCCCTGCACCAGCCTATACGGCCATTGATGTTCGAACTCAGACCGGATCGGATGAACCATGTTTTCGTCAAAGTGAGGCAGGCAGACATTGGTGAAACGGTTGAAACGATCAAGCGCGCTATGGAGGCGTTCACACCTTATCCCCTGGAATATGCGTTCCTGGACGAAGTATTCGACAGACAGTACAAAGCTGAGACGAAGCTGGGTCAGGCCATGGGGGGATTCTCGATTATCGCTCTTCTAATTGCATCTCTTGGTCTTTTCGGCCTCGCAGCGTTTACGGCCGAGCAGAAGACCAGAGAAGTCGGTGTACGAAAAGTGCTCGGCGCCTCCGTATTGAGTGTCGTCATGCTGCTTACCAGAGAATTTACGATGCTCGTTGTTGCTGCTAGTGCCGTGGCCGTCCCTTTGGCGTATCTCGCCATGAGTCGTTGGTTGGAAGGGTTTGTCTATCGCATAGAAGTCGGTCCTGAGGGCTTCGTCGTGGCAGTGGCCTTCGTTCTTGTGATTGCCTGGCTCAGTGTGAGCTATCAGGCGTTCATCGCCGCACGGGCGAATCCAGTACAGTCACTGCAACATAAGTAGGATCGACTTTCAGCTTGTGGCCATTCATATCCGAATGTCAAAGTCTTAAAAGCGAATGAAGTCATCCGACTGGCTTATTTCTATCTAGGATGGATACGGATTATGAATTGAGGTAGGACAGGATCCAGACCTGAGAACTCCGTGCCTTAGCGGGGCCGTGGTGAAAAAGCACACAGGAACTGGATCAGACTTAGCGGCAGGTAGAGGGAAAGTACCCGAAGTGGGCTTCAAGGGTTGGCGCCAATCTCCTAGGAATAGCGTCGGGCTACAATCCGGTAAATCCATTCCATGATGTACCCCAGTCCGACGGCGATCGCCACGGTGGAAAACAAGACAGGGAGAATGTAGTATCGGTCCCAATCTGCTGGTGTGAAGAGGCTGGGTATGGCCGTCGCCATGGCCACCGACAGGAGGACCACGGTGGCAACGTCTGTTGATTGGAGGCGGAGGAACGCCAGGGCTTTGGAGAACAGGAAGTAACCTCCTACCAGGCACAGAACCAGATTTAGATACAGGGCCCCGTCGAATGAAAGAGCCGCATAGGTCTCGAATATCCGGGTAGGTACGATCTGAATGTATTCTGCCAGACTTTCGATTCCCCTGCGTTCCTCCCCGATATTGGCCAACTGTGTGACTCGGTGATCGTACATCAGTCCCAGTTTCCGTAACGGTGCTCGGTAGAGGAACGGGTTGACCGCAATAAACACCGTCCAGGCCGAAAGAACGACCGCACCGAATGCACCCGCCACTGCCATTTTGAAGCGGGCCGCTACTGGTCTCGGAGTGACCCACAGGCATGCAGTACACAGCAATGCGCCTCCGGCCAGCAAAGACAGACCGTTGAGCTTGGACGCCCCGGCCAAGCCGCAGCAGATTCCCACCAGACAGAACCAGAACCACGGAGC
>JABIQT010000487.1 GCA_018667995.1 Candidatus Latescibacterota bacterium | reverse complement strand
TGACCAGGCTGGTGAGATTCGTGCCTGCGATGCCTGTACCGGTTCCCAGCAGCATCTGATACCCAAGAATTATGATGTTGATGAAGAGAACACTTACGAACAATGTCGCTGCGACTCGTTTTAGCAGGACCAGCGATATTGTTCCAGCCAATGTTACGCCAGCCAGCAGACAGGTGGCCGTCCAGTCTACCCACGTGAAATTGAGATAGTGTGCCTGTTTTTCAGGTCCGAAATTTCCGACCCAATTCCCATAATGCCTGGAAAGGTCAAACACGGTAGAATAAAGAAAGTACAAGAAAAAGACCCAGATTAGAGCCGGCCGATCAAAGAACCAGCCAACGGGGCCTTTTCTATGAGTATCCGCTATATCGTTCGTCTCAATTGACTCAGAGTTGGTGTTGTTCCGTTCAGTCAGACCTTCGTCATCCATCCTGCCTCCATCTTAATTCATTCATCCTCTAGATGGTTCATCCCGTTCGTTACGTAAACGTGCATGAACCTCTTTGACCTTGAAATCGTTCTCCATAACCTGCCGCAGATGGACCATTCTATCTTCGGTAGCGGTCTCAATCATGGTCGCACCGTGAATCCTGTCGATCCAGAATCTGCCTTCATTAGCCAGGGCATCCTGAAAATCTTCCAGCCGATTCTCAGGGACGTGTTCGTAGAAATTCATGGTGAACATCCGTCGCCGTTTGGAACCTCCAAATGCTGCATGCTTAGTGTTGTGCCAGAATACCACAATATCTCCTGGGGTCGTCTCTACCACAAGGCTGGGTACCTCCGAGGGTGCCATGCCCCAAGTTTCCGGGCTCTCTCTGATGTCCGCTTCCAGTTTGTCGGAAAAACGGTCTCCACAATGATGGCTGCCCGGAATGATCCTTACGGCCCCGGAATCGGTTGTAAGAGGGTCCAGGTAGAAGGCTATTTTTATGCTGGGAATGCGCTCTCCACCGTAGCCATCGGAGTGCCAGCCTGTGTCCCCAACATACAGATTACCGTCGCCGCTTGTGTAATTAAAGTCATCACCCAGAATCCCCGCTGCGATATCATGAATTCTCGGATCGTCCAGCAAGCTACTCAGGTAGGTGTCCTGGTCGGCGAATGGTACGATGCACGATCTTGCCTCTCCCCCGTGCTCCTTCCCGTGGTGGCCGCCACCATGTTTCTTCCAGACTGTCTCGAACGACTCGATGATTTTGTCCACGGAATCGCTCATCAAGCCCGGAAAATGAAGAAAACCAAATGTCTTGAAAAAGTTCAATTGCTGTTCACTCAAGTGTGTCTGGTTCATGGTTTCTCCTGTGTAACATGTTTCGAATCTACTATGGTTCCGGTCACGAATGCTGGGCTATCCATGGTATATCTGAGTGCTTTGGTTGAAAGCCATGGACGATGGCTGTTTTCCGGGAGGTGGATCTATGAATACCTGTACAAAGAACAACCCTAATCCTGGCCGTTTGGACTGGTCACGGAATCAGCACGATCCAACAGTTGTTGTATCAGAACAGATATCCATCCACCAGCCCCTTGCCCTGTTCAATTAGAGCCCTGCTACGGGCCTCTTTTTCTTCCAGCTCCGCCATCTGTGCGATGACATCCGGAACGGCCTCTGAAGGAAAGGCCATCACTCCGTTGATATCGGCTGCCACCATGTCGCCGGGCCGGATCTCGATACCCCCACAGATGATCGGGACATCGGATGCGACTGGCCGGATCACATTCCCCGGTCCATAGAGGCAGATTCCGCGAGCATACACCGGCAGGCCGACCTCCTCGATCCCCTCGATATCCCGGCACCCACCATCGGTCACCAACCCGGAGAGACCAAGCTCGCGGCAGGCGAGGACAATCACATCCCCAAACATACTGAGGATTTCCTCCGTTCCCGCGGCGGTGACCCACATGGCGCCTTTTGGGGCATCATCCACGGGGCGAAAAACATACTCTCTGATGTCATCTGTGGTCGTCGCTGCTCGACTGGGCTCATATTTCGTGATCACAGCCGGGCCAACTGCTGTTCCCCGTGACGGAATCATGGGGCGAACATCCTGCGACATGGCCAGCTTGGTACGGTCGTGACCTAGCCGCGACAGTGCGTCGATAATCAGCGTAGTTGGAGCCCGTCTCAATGGAGTCAATTGATCGTCTTCGGACTGCAAGTCGGCAGGTGGCTGCCCCGCGACTGCTGTACCGCTTGTCATGACTGCTGCCGTGGCTGCCACCATGCCCGATTTCAGGAATGATCTACGTGAAACGGATTCATTCGGTGTCTCGCCGGTAGGTCGGTGCATAGTGATCTCCGTTTGGTAATCAGTTGGTTGAAAACATTTCTTCTAAAGCCGAATTTATACCAGGATTTGGTCCACAGCCTGGAGA
>JABIQT010000318.1 GCA_018667995.1 Candidatus Latescibacterota bacterium | reverse complement strand
CTGGGCATCCTGCACGGCGACGTAGACGTCTCCAATAGCCGATACGCTCCCATCACTACCCGCCAGCTCGAGGAGACCGATACCGACCTCTGGATCATGGGACACGTCCACGATCCAAAGCCCCTGGGCCAGAACAAGGCACTATATACGGGCTCCCCCCAAGCCCTCGACCCAGGCGAACAGGGCAACCACGGGCCTTGGTTACTCCACATTGGCGACGACCAAAAAATCACGCGTGAGCAGCTGGTCCTGTCGCGCGTACACTATGACACCGTGACCGTATCCCTGGATGGCGTCGACACGCTGGATGAGTTCGATAGGGCATTAGGGGAGAAAACCGTTTCGGCAGTTAAAGACTTTGCCACACAGCCCTCACCACCAGAATTCGCCATCCTCCGTGTCGTCCTCGACGGCGCCACGCCCCTCTGCGGTAAGCTGGATGCCCATACCGCCAGGATAACGGAAGACTATGAGCGCCCCGTTGACTCCATAGTTGCCCGCATCGACAAACTGACCAACCAAACCAGACCGGAAATCGACCTGACCGAAGTAGCCGGACGCCAGGACCCTACCGGTGTACTCGCCTCCACCCTCCTGCGACTCGAGGCCCACGACGATGACGACGACATCCGCCGACTACTTCAACAGTCCCTGGACGAGTTGCATAAAGCGCACCGGCATCCGACCTTTGCAGAACTAACAGATGACATCGCACCAGATTTGGACGCCGCACGCCAGATGCTATTGCGAGAGGGCCTGCTCCTGCTCGAAACGCTTCGGAGTCAGGATGGTGTGTCATGACCCGGCCCTCTCTTTATTTCGAGCGCATCGACATCCGTCGCATGCCCGGCTTTGATCTAAAGGGTTTCAGCGTCACGGACCTGTCCGAGGGCGTAAACATCGTCTACGGTCCTAATGCCTCGGGAAAAACCTCGCTGAGCAAAGCCATAGCCATGTTGCTAGGCTCCAGCGCGGACTCCCTCGGAACCGTCTCCCTCGCCGCTCAGCTCCATCAGCATGAAGAAACCATAGCAATTGACTGCAATTTCGGACGAATCACTGCTCAGAAAGAGGGCATTGAAACTGAATACACGCCCTTTCTGCCTGCACAAGTGGAACACCGCTATCTGCTAGCCCTGCACGATCTACTGCAGGCCGAGGACGGGGATCTCGCAAAGGAAATTCTGAGAGAAGCCTCCGGTGGTTTCGATCTTCAATGCGCCCGGGATGATCTCGGCTTCGCGGGTCGGATCACGGGCACGGGAACCAACGTCTACAAAAGCCTAAAAGCGGCTCAAAAGGATCACAGGGAAGCGGCGAAAAGCGAAGAGGTGTTGCGTTCTCGGGAACAAGATTTGGCGGCACTCGAAGGTAGACTCGAGGATGCCACCGCCGCCCAGTTGGAAATCGATCATCTGAGCAGAGCGCTCTCTTACCATTCTATAATGTCGGTATTGGAGGACTGTAAGATACGACTATCGGCATTCCCGGATGGTGTAGCGAAACTGCTTGGAAACGAAGCGGATCAACTTGAGACATTCAGAAACGATCAGGCGGCGCTGGAGCGAGACCGAATATCCATAGAGACTAGGCGGGACGAGGCCAGCCAGGTTCTCGAATCATCGCCACTTCCTGAAGAAGGAATCGGTCAGGAGATCATACAAAGCCTTCGTGGCGCGCTCAGTGAATTGCAGGATCTCGATCGGCGCATCGAGGCTTCCGAATCCGAGGTGAGAGGTCTTTCCGCACAAAAGGAACAAGCGCTACGGCAACTCGGCAGCACGGAGGAAGTTCCGGAATCCGCGGCGGCCTTCACGACCAACACGCTAGTGGAAATCGGTGAACTGGCACGGGAAGAAGCCAGTCTACGCGCTGAGGCGGCCACGCAGGACCAGCTCGCGGCATGGCTCAATACGGAGAGCACATCAAATGGTGATCCCGACCGCTTGAACCAGGGCCTGAAACTGCTCACGCAATGGTTGGCCAAACACGATGAACAACCGTCAGTCGAGGAACGTCCCCTTCTACCATGGCTCATAGGTGCCACAGCTCTCGGCCTGGCGGCGGTGCTATTGGGTTGGCTCGTCGATCCGCTCTGGTTCCTTCTACTCATCGCAGGTGGGGCCTTGATCGCCTATGGTAAGAATTACGGGAAGACGTCAGAAAGGTCCGATCCGCTCCCGCTCATACAGCGACAGTACGAAGCACAGGATCTGGAGCATCCAGCAGCATGGAACCCGGACCACGTGCTGCGGCTCCAAGTAGCCCTGCAGAGCCAGTACGGAGCCGCAGCCATCGAAGCTGAGAAGAAGAACCGATGGGACGGCCTCGCGACAAAACGCGATGCCCTGGCAGAACGCCTGGAACATCTCAGTGAACAGCGTTCAGAGATCAGTGCCAGACTTGGCATGACCTGTCCGCCGGGATTCCCGGAGCTGTTGCTGACGACCGAACGATTGACATCCTATTTCAATGCCGAGAGCAATTTTTGCCACGCAAAGGAACAACTGGATGGTCTTGGTGTACAGCGATTGTCGCTTCAGAACGACGTCACAGCGAAGCTGATCCAGTACGACTGCGATCCAGCAGGCGACACCACACTCTTGGCTGGGCTCGTAGATAAGTTGGACACGCTTCGGGAAACCCACGCCTCCGCCTTGCAGGAAGTGTCTCTAGCTACAGAACAAGCGACCGACTTGGTTAAAAGGACCTCACGCCTCACATCCCAGGTCGAGAAGATCTTCCTTGGCGTGGGACTGACTGTCGGCGACGACCTGACACTCTCACAGTGGCTCGCCCAGCGCGACGACTATCTG
>JABIQT010000560.1 GCA_018667995.1 Candidatus Latescibacterota bacterium | reverse complement strand
CGTTAGCCGATGAAAGTGGTGGGCCTCATGCACCGCAGCATGTAGCTCCTCCACGGAATAGCTCGCCCGGCCAGGGATCGTACCGGTGGTTCCTCCTCCTGAAGCCATAACCTTAATGTAATCAGCACCTTCGTGTACCAGTCGTCGAACTGATTTTCGGATCTCATTCGGCCCGTCCGCGGTTTCGTTGCAGAAATGGAAGTGCCCTCCGGTGCAGGTGATCGGGCGACCGCTGGCGAGCATACGCGGTCCCGGCAGATACCCTCGTTGCAGGCCCTCCTTGAGCGCAAAACCTATTTTATTCCGTGCGCCATGTTCACGAATGGTCGTAATCCCCGCATGCAGGTGTTTCCTGAGGTTCATGGCGCCTGTCAACACCATTAGTTCGTCCGAATCATCGAACATTTCAAAATAGGATCTACCGTCGCCGGCAAGACTGGTGTGCGTATGGCCGTCGATTAAACCGGGAGCCAGACAAACATTGCCCAGATCGATGGTACGTTCAACCGGCACGTCCAGCTGCGCAGAATCGCCCACCATTTCGATCCTGCCGCCTGACACAAGGATTGCGTGGTCGCGCTTTGGAACATCCGATACACCATCTACAAGAAACCTGGATTTAATGAGGGTTGTATTCATGCTATTGCCATCGCCAACAGACAGACTGCGAGATATTTAAACACTCAATATATCTCGGGTCTGTTGGTGCCGACGGTTTCCTCCCCGATGTAGATGTCATAGTAAGCATGTCCATTTCTATAGTTTGGACTGTTGCCCCACTTGTCTGTGGGAATCCCTTTTACCCAGGGCTTCCGTAGCTGGGACGTAACAACATGCCAGAGGAAAACAGCCCCCACTTCTGAGGCCAATATACCTTCTGCTTCGTCATACATAGCCATTCGTCGAACGGGATTCATTTCACCAGCGGCAGAATCAATCAACCGATCGAAGCGCGCGTTCTGCCAATCGTGGCGAGTATAGCCCTTAGGCTGAGATCGCCAGATTATACCGAGCATGCTGTGCGGATCGGGAAAATCGTAACCAAACGATATGACACTCATGGGCATTTCCCAGTTGTACATACTGGTCCGATAGGCGCCGCCTTCGGTATTCCGGATCTTGATGTCGATGTTCAGATTTTCCTTCAGCATCTCCTGAATGGCCTGAGAAGCTTGACTGATAGCGGAGCCGGCAGAGGCATCCGCCAGCCATAGCTCCTTGACTGGAAACCCTTTACCGTCGGGATAGCCAGCTTCAGCAAGCAAGCTCCGCGCTCGCCCTCGATTGAAGGCCTGATGCTGATTGTACTTGTCACCCACATTTCCGGGAAAATGGTGAGGAAGCATCGTGTACGCCGGAATCATCATACCTTTTAGAATCGTCCTAACAAGAGCTTCTTTGTCGATTGCGTGGCCGATAGCCTGGCGGACCCTCTTATCGTCAAAAGGGGCCTCTTGGGTTTTGAAAAACAGGTAGATCGTCGAAAACTGATCGTACCGCCAGACCTCATCTCGCATGACCGGGTCACGGCTTACTTGATCGAGCATCATTGGGCTGATCTCGATGACGTCTATTTCGTTGTTCTCGTAGGGTAGCAGACCAAGATCATTTGTTGAGCTCACCGCCCCGACCTGACCGGTAAAAACACGTACGATCTGTCTCAAGTAACCGGGATTTGGTCCTTCGTAGAAGGGGTTAAGACCGAATGTTAGATATTGTCCTGATATCCAGCTTTCCAGTTGAAAAGCTGAGTTGCTCACGCAATTACCGGCGTCGGTCCAGCGGTTTTCATATTTCTCGACCTGCCATCTTGGAGCCGGTGATGAAGTATGGTAGGCCGTGATATAAGGGAGAAATGCACACGGCTGTTCGGTCTCGATGACAAACGTGTAATCGTCCACCGCACGGACCCCAAGCTGATCTACATCACTGAGCTCTCGTTGATTGTAGGCCTTAGCACCTTTGATATCGTAGTAGAGGAAGGCGTACACGTTTCCGGCATCGGGGTGCAGGAAACGTCTATAAGTGTACTCGAAGTCGAACGCGGTTACGGGGCGACCATCGCTCCATCTCGCCTCCGGCCTCAGATGGAACGTCCAGGTTTTACTATCCTCGGAACTCTCCCAACTTGCGGCGGCGCCAGGAAGCAATTCACCGTCCAGTCCAAACATGCAGAGCCGCTCGAAGAGAAACTCGCTACCACCGGCGCCATAGAGCCGCGTGTTCATGTCCATACTTTTGGGTTCAGCGGCGAGATAGCGAAAAACCTGGCTCTGCACAGGTGCAGCGTCGGAGGGTAGCCTCGCT
>JABIQT010000525.1 GCA_018667995.1 Candidatus Latescibacterota bacterium | reverse complement strand
CGCTCGCGTAACGGTGGAATATGTATTCCTATCACGGCCAGACGGTAGTACAGATCTTCGCGAAAATTGCCCTCTTCGATCTCCTGCGGCAAATTTCTATTGGTAGCGGCCACCAGCCGGAACTTCACCTCTTTGGGTGTGTCGCCACCTATTCTAAGCACACGTCCATCATCAAGGACGCGCAGCAGTTTAACCTGAAGAGTGGTGGGCAATTCACCTATTTCATCAAGAAATAGTGTGCCGCCCTGGGCGATTTCAATCTTTCCTGGTCGATCCTTGTCGGCCCCTGTATAAGCGCCTTTATCATGTCCGAATAGCTCCGACTCAGCCAGGCTCTCCGGCAGAGCCCCACAGTTCAGGGCCACGAATTGCCCCTTACTATTGGGGCTATTGGCATGAAGCGCTCTTGCGACTAATTCCTTGCCTGTCCCGGACTCTCCGGTTATCAACACACTGCTCTTTCCGATTCTGATGCGTTGTACCTCGTCAAATATCTGGTGCATAGCGCTGCTCCGATAGACCACGGTCAGCTTCGGAACCCAATCAGTCCCTTTGAGGTCGAGTGATTCGAGAGATCCGGCCTCGTCCATTTGCAGCACACCGGCCTGGGCTGCGGTACTCTGGCGCAATTTCTCCGTTATGGTGCTGAGGATTCCACGCACCAAATCCAGGTTCTTTCCAAGCGCATCGTTGAAGTCGTCTCGCGTCCACTTCAGTAACTTGACCGGGCCCTGTGCAACGACGGTGGCACTACGCGCGTGCTGATCTATCAGGGCAAATTCACCGACCAGCTCACCCGGACCCCGAGTGACCAGCTGAACCCCTTCATGTTCGATGCTGAGCGTACCTTCCAGAACGATGTAAAGTGCGTCACCCAGGTCCCCCTCGTTGAACAGGACCTCATCGGGGGATAACTCTATTCTTTGCACACTTCGGATGATCTCTTGAACGATATTGTCCGGTATGTTCTTGAGATACTCCTGAGACTTCAGGAATGCCGTCAGACTCTCCATGTATCCTGCTCCATTTTTCGGGGAAGTTGTTTCCCTATCCATACCCCGGCCCCATCGGTCTTGTCAACATTTTCTTTGACTTTCCAGCTAAATCATACACAATAATGACATTGCACCCCCTGAGAATTTACAGTTGGACGGTACGACCTCAATTTCAGGAATGTCATAATGAACAACGAAGCATCCCGTAGCAGCGGCTCGGACCCGGATACAACTGATCTGACATTGATCCGAAAGATCCTGGAACTGGAAACACTCTTCGATGTAGGCGCTGCCATCTCATCCGTCTTGGACCTTGATGAACTCACAGACGAGATTCTCACTCGCCTCGCTATTCTGCTGGATTTGAAGGGTGCGTTTCTGCTACTGAAAAGCCAGGACGACAATCAGCTGAATACGGCTGCTACCTTCGGAATCGAAGACAAGGCCATTCTGGAACTACAGTTGGCGACAGAGGATGATATCTTCGATTCGGTGATTTCCGCGGGCAAGGCCCGAGTACTCAACGACATCAATGCGCCGGCCGCCGGATGCCGGCATCTCATGGTTATTCCCCTTAAAGCCCGCGACGAGATGATCGGCGTCTTGGGTGTGATGGACCGGGAGAGCAGAGAAAACGATGTCGCACCGTTTACGGAAGAAGATGAACATCTGGTGTCCGCCTTTGCAAATCAGGCGGGAATAGCTGTTTCGAATGTAAGGCTATATGCGAATCTTCAGTATAGCAATGAGCGCCTGACTGACACCCTGAACGAACTGCAGGAAGCACACGAACACATCATTCAGGCGGAACGTATGCGCGCATTAGGCCAGATGGCCAGTGGTGTGGTGCACGACGTCAATAACTCCATCGCTTCAATCCTTGGATACACAGAACTCTGGACGCTCTTTCCAAAAATGCTTGATGACAAGGACAAGATCCTCCACGATCTGAGTACCATAAATACAGCAGCAAAGGACGCGACGCACATCATCCGGCGTCTTCGCGGATTCTATCGTCCCAGGGAGGAAGGCAATAAGATCTTCCCCATTAACCTGAACGACGTGATCCCTCAGTCCATCGATATTACGAGGCCGCGATGGCATACCCAGGCAAGAGAGGTTGGAATTACCATACACATGGAGACCGATCTTAATGACATCCCCAGTATTCCCGGTGATGATGCGGATTTACGGGAGATGTTCATCAATCTTGTCTTTAACGCCGTCGACGCTATGAATGAAAACGGATCCATCACGTTTCGGACCAGGCAGGAAGTCGAAGAAGATCAGCGTTATGTGATATTGGAGGTGGGAGATACGGGTACAGGCATGCCCGAGGAAGTGCGCAGACAGTGCCTGGAACCGTTCTTCTCTACGAAGGGCGACAAGGGAACGGGAATGGGGCTGGCCATGGTCTTCGGTATCATTCAGAGACACCATGGGACACTTGACATTGAGAGTGAACCCGGAGTGGGAACACTGTTTCGCATGCGGTTTCCCGTGGCCGAGCCACCACCTTCATCCGACATGCAGGACGAGCAGAACGTGCTCCTGCAACCTGTACACGTGCTAGTCGCGGACGATGATCCTATTCAGCGAGAAATCATGAAGAACTTCCTGATATCCGATGGCCACAAGGCCACTGTGGCCGAGGATGGACGGCAGGCACTTGAAAAGTTCTACAAGGGACAATTCGATGCGGTGCTTACGGACCGCCTGATGCCCGACATGGATGGCCACAGCTTGGCTCAGTCCATTAAAGAGATCGCCCCCAGAAAGCCGATAGTGCTGGTTACCGGCGATGAAGATCCGGATGGTAAGCCGGACAAGAACGTAGACGCTGTCCTTGTTAAACCTGTGAGTCTGGAGGAATTCAGGCGCACACTTGCGGCCGTAATCGTCCGCCCCCGAGTACAGTGAGTGAGGATCCGCCATCTCAGGACCACGTAGATCGGCTGATGTTCAGCCTTTCTTCGTTGAACGACATCGCTGAGACACTCACCTCGACAGGTGACTTCAACGCCACACTCCGATCGCTACTACATCTCGTTTCGGGCGTCCTGACAATCTCAAAGGGCGCTGTTTTACTGTACGACCCCACCTCGAAAATACTTACAACAGAGGCCGCGCGAGGCCTCGATGATGTCCAACCCAACCTGGCACTCGATAGTACCTGGGTCCAGAGTCTCACAGACGAAAACCGTCCTCTCCTACGCGATGAGCTTCAAAGACTAATCCCAGACCTCAACGGCGAACGGGATCGATGTTACGATAACTTACGGTCATATATGTGGGTGCCCCTGGTTTCCCAAGATCACCTCGTGGGCATCCTCAGCGTCAGTGAAAGATTCCATCTCCTTCCATTTGGCGAGCAGGATCTGTCTCTCCTGGCTAACATGGCCCGTCACATTGCGGTATGTATCTATAATAACCGACTCGTGGAGGAGAAACGAGCTGCCGAGCGTTATAGTCACAACGTGATGACCAGTATCGCGAGCGGGGTAATCACGACTGGCCTGGACGGGTACATCGTTTCTGCTAACGAGGCCGCAGAGCGTATACTCAATACGAGGCCGGCGATGCTTGTGGGTACGCTGATCCATAGTCTGGCCGATTATCTCGACAATGACGAGATCCTCGACCTGATCAAATCCGCAGAGGGATCAGGCATGTCCAACCACACATCTCAAATGGAGTGTAAGGTCAACGGTCGGGAACTGGTGATAGACATGAGTGTTGCTCCTTTGCACAGCGAATCAGGCAAGCTGCAGGGATTGGTTATAGCGTTGGACGATCTTTCCGAGGAGCGTCGTATACGGAGTATTTTCAAACGCTACGTGAGTGATACTGTTGTCGATATGGCATTGCGTCAGGAGGAACAGCCTGCACTCGGAGGCGAGCACCGCGATGTCGTGGTCGTTTTCACGGATCTCCGTGGATTCACGCGAATGCAGGCGGAGCAAGGCCCTGAGGCCACCATGGCCATGCTGAATGAATACTATGAATCCATGGTGGAGGTCATTACCCGCCACAACGGGACGCTCAGTCGTATCGCGGGGGACGGGCTGATGATCATATTTGGAGCCCCCGTTGACTTTGACGACAAAATGAACCGCGCACTAAGTACCGTACTGGATATGCGCATTGCCCTTGAGATACTGAATGAACGAAGGACGGTCAAGGGCAAGGAGCCACTCGGTATGGGGATCGGTATCAGCTCGGGGCCCGTTCTGGCTGGTAACGTAGGCGCACGTCAAAGGATGGAATATACGGTCATAGGTGATTCCGTGAATTTGGCCGCCCGCCTAGTCGATATCGCCGATGCCGGTCAGATTTTGATCAGCGACGAGATCCATCCGGTGGTTCAAGTCCAGTTTCACACAAGGGCATTTCGTACCATCCGCATGAAGGGAAAAACCGATCCAGTACCGGTATACGAGCTGTTAGGCCCAAGAATATCGAGTGAGGAGGCCATAGCCATTGAGAGGGATCAAACTGGTAATCGCACAACCCAAGTGATCGAGCTTAACTTGCCAATGATACCGGACATGGAGCTTACAGCCGGACAGACGGCGGCTGCAGTAGCAGAATTCATGGGCCTTCCTCCCACGAAGGTCGAGGAAGTCCGTCTGGCTCTGATTGAAGCCTGCATCAACGCCATTGAGCACAGTAACAGCAAGGACCGCAAGTTTCATATCAGTATTTCAATGGAAGACGACCTGGTCGTTCTGATACAGGACTTTGGGGACGGATTTGAGGCAGACAGCACGCGTGACCAACTTCGGGCACGTGCATCACGGGAAACACTGCTTAAGCGTGGTTGGGGCCTGAAGCTTATGGAAGAGATGATGGATGAAGTCGAGGTACGATCCGGTAAAAAAGGCACCACTATACGAATGATGAAAAAGAGATGATGCGCCGCGGAAACAAGAGGCGCTGGGGTTCTATAGTGTAATTTCTGGCGTCCAATAACACAGGAATTTGTTTCGGAGAATGGCCCGGTCACCACATTCCTTGACTGAGCTTGGTACCCGTAAATTGAGTGCACGCTAGTTGCTACGCTCGAATCGGACAGGGCAGCATGCAGATGATATGCTTCTACAATAGAGTCCTACGCACAATCATTCTCGTTACAATGGTGTCGGTGCCCACCTTTGCAAAGCCTGATGCAGGAACCGGACATTGGCAAAGGTTTGGACTTCCGGACCAGCTGGCCTCTATTCGTGTGCTATCCATGGTGCAGGACAGCCAAGGATATCTCTGGTTCGGTTCTGACGGATGGGGTGTCTTTCGTTTCGATGGCGTTAACCTG
>JABIQT010000321.1 GCA_018667995.1 Candidatus Latescibacterota bacterium | reverse complement strand
TCAAATAGGCCAGCGCAAGAACATCGAGGATCTGGCCGGAACCGGCTGACACCGTAAAGGGGGTCGGTTGACGTCGAAAACCACCGCCACCACCGCCGCCAGCGGTCCGAGGCGCGGGTTTAGGCAGCTCGATCCCATCATAATCTGCCAGGGCTGCCGTCAGTGGCGCAACGCTGAACGAATAACGATTGATATTGAACATATTATCGGCAATCGCCTGAAGGGCGAACCGTGAGGGGCCAATTGGGTTTTCGTTTAAGGCAAGGCGGACCATGCCCGGATCGACGCCGACGCCTCTGATGTCTTTTGCCGTGAGCTTACCTGTCGCCATTTCCTGTGCAAGAGCCATCTTGTCGGCCATGGTCAGAGCAGCTCCCCCGATCAGGGCTCCCTTCATGAATGCCCGGCGTGATACGCTGTTCTTCAACGTTTCAATTGCTTCGAATGACATTTCTGCCTCCTTATTTGTGACGCCTGTTTTCAATGGTTATTGGTGGTCAAAAGTCGAAATACTTTAGTTGTACAACCTGGTTACCGGTAACCTTCAATAAAGAGCCGGCGGCGTGATGCATAACAGGGAGCGAGGACTTCAGAGAGCTGATCGTAGGGTCGTGACTTTATAGTCAACCAAGGATTCTGCTGTATTCTCTAGCCTGCCAAGCTATCAAACGCGTTCCCACTCTGTGCCCTTGGCAGTGTCCTTTATGGCTATGCCCTCTGCCAGAAGTTCATCGCGTAGCTGATCTGCCTCACTCCAATCCCTATTCTTTCGTGCCTGTTCCCTCCGTTGAATCAAATCTGCCAAATCTTCAGAAAGGGATACTTCTCCTTCTTCTTCTGGCAATGTATAGAAGATACCCAGCACCTGGTTCAGTTCTTGAAAGAAGTCATAGAGCGCGGTGGCAGATTCAGTGGTGAGAGCCCCCTGACTCAGCCAGCCTTCGGTCTCCTGCACGAGTTCAAACATGTCAGCGACGGCCCGGGCTGTGTTGAGGTCATCGTCCATATGCTCGATGAACAGCTGCCGCGTGCGCACTATGGAGTCTGAGACCTGTGCCGCCCCACCACTACTGTCCACAGTCTCCAGGCGGTCCAATAAATTGGTCAGACGCCTCATCGTACTCTTCGCGGCTTCCAACACCTCTTCGGTGAAATTCAGTCCCGTTCGGTAGTGGGTGGCAACGACCAGATATCTGAACGCTTTGATATCCGCTGGCGTCCGGCCAATTTCCGAAAGAGTCGACATGTTGCCGGTGCTCTTGGCCATCTTCGAACCGCCAATATTGAGAAACTCGCGATGTAACCAGTATTTGACGTAGGGCTTGCCCGTGGCTGCTTCACTCTGGGCAATCTCATTCTGGTGGTGTGGGAAAATCAGATCGACAGCTCCGGTATGCACGTCAAAGGTCTCGCCAAGGTATTTCATGGCCATGGCCGAGCACTCCACATGCCAGCCCGGACGGCCTCGGCCCCAGGACGATTCCCAGAATACATCGCCGTCCTCCTCCGTCCAAGCCTTCCAGAGCGCGAAATCACGCGCACTTTCCTTGGCGTATTCATCATTGTCGACGCGAGCCCCGTCCAGCATACCTTCCAGATCCAAACCCGCCAATTTGCCGTACTCAGGGAACATAGCGATCTTGTAGTAGACGGAACCCTCACTCTCATAGGCAAAGCCTTTTTCGACGAGTGTCTCTATGAGTGAAATCATGTCATCAATGTGTTCCGTCGCCGCCGTGTAATTGTCGGCGTGGCCGATATTCAGGCTCTCCAGGTCTTTCATGAAACCTGCGGTGTATCGCTGCGTCAGCTCTGCAAGTGGAACGCCCTCGTTACGTGATGCGCGGATTGTCTTGTCATCCACGTCTGTCAGATTCATCACATGTAGCAGACTGTAACCCCGGTAGCTCAGATATCGCTTGAAGAGATCGACCACCACATACGTGCTCAGGTTTCCGATGTGCGCATTGTTATAAACCGTAGGGCCGCAACTATATAGACGCACTTCTTTACCGTTTAAGGGTGTGAAGGTCTCCTTGCTTCTACTCATGGTATTGAACAACTGTAGCATTCATCTCTCCCGTGACTTCTTTAGTTCTATTGTTCAAAACTTAAAAGGTCTTCTCAGCCGAAAAGTCGACGAAATCCGTAACGGTGAGCCGTGAAATTCGGTCCATGGGCAGCCTGGTTTTCCTAAAATCAAGAGGTCGCTGTATCGGTTTCGACCAACAAGATTATCCCAATACCCAATTGGTGCATTCAGATGATAGATCATAGGAATTTAGACTAAGTGTGTACTCGGTGCCATGATACCGCAGGGCGCGAAAGGGATACTGTGTCATGGTCGTGACGACAGTTTGAATGGAGCACACATATCCTAAGTTTCAGGTGCCGAATATACCGATACCCGGAGGCAGTGTCAAGTGAGGGCAGGTCCGTAGGGGGCCGCACATTTGATAGAAAAACGCCGCCTGATCGGCCATTTCGCCCATTTCATTCTGACTGTTCATTCTTGACTTAAACACCACACCGACTTAGCTTTTCACCGCATTCCTGACGTCGTGAGTATTCCGCTTGTATTGATGGAGGAAATCAAGTTTATGATCTTAAAGTATTGCATATTGGCAATCGCCTTAGGTACCGTGTTCCCTATCCACGGGCAAGATGAAGGCGACCGCCGTGCCAGATGGGGCGGTGACATTCGGATGAGATGGCAGGGAGACTATCAAAAGCACAGATATGCCCGTAACCCGCTCCAATGGGCATTTCGCCTGAATATCAACAAACCAGTCAATGATCGAGCCGAGTTTGGGATGCAGCTTATGACTGGCGACCCGCTCGCACTTCCCGTG
>JABIQT010000656.1 GCA_018667995.1 Candidatus Latescibacterota bacterium | reverse complement strand
TTGAAAAACATGGTGGTGATCTACGAAGGGCTCCACACCTATGGTGGGATGACCGGACGTGACATGGAAGCTATGGCAATAGGCATCGTCGAGTCCGTGCAAGACGATCATGTGGGTGCACGCGTAGGACAGGTGCGTTACCTGGGTGGCCTTCTCGCGGATTGGGGATTGCCGATCGTCCAACCGATCGGCGGGCACGCCGTCTTCCTGGATGCAAAGCGTTTTTACCCACACCTCCCTCAGAATCTCTTTCCGGCCCAGACTCTGGCCTCCGAGCTTTATCTCGACTCAGGTGTCCGAGGTATGGAGCGGGGTATCGTCAGTGCCGGGCGGGATCCCGAGACCGGCGATCATCGCTATCCGGCACTTGAGCTGACACGCCTAGCTATCCCGCGAAGAGTGTATACGCAAGCCCATATGGATGTGGTCGCCGAGTCGGTAAAAACGGTGTACGACAACCGGGAACAGACGCAAGGATTAAGAATGGTGTATGAACCCGAGTATCTGCGATTCTTTCAAGCATGTTTTGAACCGATTTGATTGTTTCTGTCCGAGACTGAATTCCTGTCCATGAAGCGACGTAGCCACTCAAAAAGGTCCTGTCGCGGGAGTAAGATAACTGAGCAGAATAAAACACTGTTAACGCCCGGTCCGGTCCCAATACCACGCTGATCGGGCTATTGGCGAAATGAGAGTTATTCACGAACTGTAAAAAGAGAATGCGAACCACTGTCGCCCGGGCAATGGCTCAATCAGACAGAACCAATTACCTCAGGAAGAGATAGTGCATACCACATCCGCCTCGCTAAGCCTTAGTAGATTTCCCATCGGCTGTTGGAATTACACAGGGTTCGATAAGATCGGGCCCGAATCGGTAAAAGACTACGTCGACTGCGGTCTCACGATCGTCCAGACGCCCCGATACAAGCCAGGTACAGATCGTCCTGAAGCTATGATCTCATTCCTCGATGCGTGTCAGGATGCGGGTATCAGGGCAATCGTATGTGATGACCGGGCGTATTTCTGGATCTGGGACCAGGTCGGCGGCGCAGACGGCTACAGGAAAAGTGTCGAGGCGGCGGTCAAGGATTTCGGCGACCATCCGGCGGTCTTCGGCTTTCACGCCGGTGACGAGCCGGATGCGGCACTTGCCCAACGGGCCTTCCAGAGCAGCGCCATCCACAAAGAAGTCGCCCCACACCTGTCCCCTTTTCTCAACCTGGGTCCTTACGGTCCAGGCACCTGTGACTGGGTGGGTTATGAAGACTATATCGATTTCCTGGATGACTATGTCCATATCGGCAAGCCAGACTATCTGTGCTTCGACGTGTACTGGCAGCTTCTACCTGAAGATGAAGGGCTTGAGGACTATTTCGGCTGTTTGAAAATGTACAGTGATGCTGCGCGGCGTCATAATCTGCCACTGTGGATTACGCCACTGTCGGTCGGCCACTACCGGTATAGACGCCCAACGGAAGACCTGTTTCGTTGGCAGGTGAATACTGCTGCTGCTCATGGCCTCACCGGTCTGTGCTGGTTTTTCTTTTACATGCGCGATCCGCATGACAACTACCAGGTACCGCCAATTGACGAGCATTGGGAGCGAACCGAAACGTTCGAATGGCTCAGCCGTGTGAATCGGTCGTTCTTGAAGTGGCACGCGCCGGTGTTGATGAACCTTTCACTGGAAAACGTTTTTCATGCCGGCGACGTCTGGGGCGGGTATCCCGAACTGGCTGGCAACAGCAAGCTGGTAGATCATATAGAAGGACGGTTGCCGCTGATCATCTCGGAGTTCAAAGATGTGCAGGGACGCGATTATGTCGCCGTCGTCAACAACAGCCAGACCGATAATGACCAAGCCGTCATTCGCTGGCGAGGAACACCACTGGTATTTCACATAGGCTGGGAGGAAAAAGAGGAAGGGGCACGCGCCTATGTACGGGATGAAGCTGATCGGGGCAAGCCGACAGATGAGATCATGACCGGACCATGGCTCGCACCCGGCCAGATGGAGCTATACCGGCTGGAGAATAGACAGTAAGACCTGAGGAAGTGAAAATGACCACCCGAACGCTACGCATCACACCGGATCCCGACTTCGGACGCCTTGAAAAGGTATTGCGACGCCAGGGGGTTCCGGATCGCGTTCCTTTCTACGAGCTGTTCTCGAATATCGAGTATGAGATACTCAGAGCCATCGGCAAGGACCGGAATAGGGAACCGATTGAACGGGGCGACCGCAGCCGCGAGGCGGAGTGGCTCGAACAGCATATCACGTATATGTATTCCCTGGGATATGACTATGTAAATGTCGGGGCTCTGGGTTTTGATTTTCCGATGGACGGCAGGCCGAAAGCCATGACGGACCAAGGCGAAGTAGCCTATCTCCAGGGAATGACCCACACCATAGCAGCACGGGAGGATTTTGAGACGTATCCCTGGCCGGATGGACGGCAGGCCGATTTTTCCCTGCTCGAACAGGCGGAGACGTCCCTTCCGGATGGGATGAAAGTCATCGCAGGCTTCTCGGGTATTCTCGAAAACGTCATGTGGCTCCTCGGATACGAAGGGATCAGCTACCTGCTCACCGATGACGAGACGATGGTACGCGATATGTTCGAAGCGGTCGGCACCCGGATTATCGCCCACTTCGACAGCCTGGCCTCCTTCGATGTGGTGGGCGCGCTGCAACTCGGGGAGGACATGGGGTTCAAGACACAGACCATGTTGTCGCCGGAGGTTTACCGGGAGTACCTGTTCCCTTGGCACAGAAAGCTGGTGGAGACCGTGCACAGGCACGGCAAGCCGATTATCCTGCATTCATGCGGCAACCTGGAAGAAATAATGGACGACATCATAGACTGCGGCTGGGACGCGAAACACTCGTTCGAAGACGTCATAGAACCGGTATGGGAATTCAAGGCGAAGTATGGAGACCGCATCGCGATCCTGGGTGGATTCGATATGGACAGCCTCTCCCGGATGTCCGAGGAGGACGTGCGCGACCACACGCGCTTCCTGATCGAAACATGCGCCCCCGGTGGCGGATGGGCCCTGGGCACCGGAAACTCTG
>JABIQT010000923.1 GCA_018667995.1 Candidatus Latescibacterota bacterium | reverse complement strand
GACCGTAAGGTGCAGAAGCGAAGATATCGGCTACAAAATGGATCTCGCCGATTCCCCCCGATTGAACGATGTCACGAGCCCGGCGAGTCTGGTTAAGGAAGTTCCAGGGATACCCCATAATCACTTCGCAGCCCTGCTCGGCCGCACGTTCTACAATGGATCGGGCGTGAGGGGCCTCAAGAACCATGGGCTTTTCAAGCACCATATGCAGGCCCCGATCCAGACACGACATGGCCACTTCAAAATGGGCCGCGTGCCAGACCGCAACGATCACACCATCGAGCGTTTCACGGGACAACATCTCATGGAAATCTGTGTAGGTGTTCGTGACCCCATAATGGTCCGCGGCCTTCGCCAGCTTGGCCGCGTCGGAATCAGCAAGCGCCACCAGTTCCACTTCAGGATGAGCAATGAGTGCCGGAATATGCGCATAAGTGGACCACCAACCGGTTCCTATGACTGCTATTCTTGCCTTCGACATGGCGGTAACTCCGATGGATCCTGGCCCTGGGGTGCAGCACACTACCATGCACGTCGTGGGCGGTTATTCTAAAGGATAGACCACGGTGACCTATCGCTTTGTGGATAGCACGAAATGGGACACGTATTTGGAGGATTGCTACGATTTCTGATATCAGCATCAACTGGTCGAACGTTCAGATTATCATAGGCTCGAGAAGGCGTGAAGTCAAGCGGGGATTAGCACTTGACTTTGGGTACTCGTTCCATAAAAATGAGAGAGGAACTTCTGCTCCCGCTATCCACCGAAAAAGCATCGTTTATTGCTCGCACAGGCCTGGTCTCATTTGACAGGCACACTTCCTGGTTCAGATACTTTCTACAAACGGGAGGCACCCTCATGGATTCCTTGCCCACAACGAATGCAGGCTGGCTCGAACTTAGCAATCAATATCTCCTCAGACACCCCATGCGCCGAGCGCCGCTCGTACCTGAGCGCGGTGAGGGATTGTATATGTGGGATGTGGAAGGCAACCGATATATCGATTTCCAATCCGGCCAGCTCTGCGTGACATTGGGACATTCCCATCCGGACTATGTCAAAGCACTGTGCGACCAGGCCCAGAAGATTATGCAGACGGGATCTACTTTTATTACCCCCTCCGAGGTCCTGCTGGCGAAAAAGATGGCGGAAATTGCGCCAGCCCCCCTGCAGAAGTCCTTCTTCGCCTGCACCGGCTCCGAATCTAACGAGATGGCACTTCGCCTCGTGAGGAAATACACCGATCGTTTTGAAGTAATCGCGCTACAGCGAGGTTATCACGGCCAGACGTCCGGAAGCGCCTCGATCACTGGGCGAGGCGGCATGCTGCGTGACGGATACGGTCCAATGCCTACGGGTTCGTCGTTCATTCCTGCGCCCTACTCCTACCGATGTCAATATTGCCAGGGAGAGTCCTGCTGTAACCTTGGTTGTGCCGAGGCCGCCGAAATGGTGATCGATTCTTCCACGTCGGGCAAGCCGGCGGCGTTCTTTTTCGAACCGCTCATGAGCGCGGCGGGACAGATCGTACCCTCCAAGGAGTGGATGCAAGCTATAGCCCGGATCTGCAAGGAGCGTGATATTCTCATGGTAGCCGACGAGGCATTGACGTGCTTTGGCAGAACGGGCAAGTGGTTCGCATTTGAGCATTTTGGTATCGTACCCGACATCGTAACCTGCTCGAAGGGACTCGGTGGTGCCGTGCCCCTATGCGCAGTGCTAACGAGCACAGAGATTGCAGACGGTGCGGTCGAAAAGGGATTTATGCCCTTCTCATCCCATGCGGGTGATCCCCTGCTCTGTGCTACCGGGCTGGCAAATCTCGAGATCGTGGAGCGGGAGAATCTTGTGGAGAACGCCAGAGTCGTCGGTGCGCATTTTCTGGGCCGACTGAAGAAACTGGAAGATGCCTATGAGATTGTCGGGGAAGCCCGCGGACTTGGCCTTTGTCTCGGTCTCGAGCTGGTCTTCGACAAGAAGAGCCGTTCCCCGAATTTTGAAGGTGTGGCTATCGTCACACAGCATTG
>JABIQT010000327.1 GCA_018667995.1 Candidatus Latescibacterota bacterium | reverse complement strand
TGGTCTCATCAAGTTCAAGTACCCGCTTGTACTCAGTGATCGCGTCCTTCCATTTTTCCTGACGCACATAGATCTCGGCGAGACTCGTTCTTTTTTCAACGGTCTCTCCACCCCACTTCAGAGCCTGTTTGTAGGTGACTATTGCCTCGTCGTACTTGGCACGGCGTTTATAGACGATACCCAACAGGTTGTAGGATTCCGCATGTTTTGGATGCCGACGTATGACTTCTCGGAAGCAATGGGTTGCTTTCTCGAATTCACCGAGGTAATAGTAGACGCGTCCAAGATCTACAAATAAGGCATCGGTGCGGTAGCCCCCCTCCATAGCTGCCAGCATATGATCCCGCGCTTGACTGTGGCACTCCTGCTTCATGTAGATCTGACCTAAGTCGTACTGTACCGCGAGCTTTCGAGGATACAGCCGAAAGCACTTGGTCATCCATTCAAAGGCCTCACTCGTCCGCCCCACATTCATCATACTGATCCCAAGCGCGCGGAGGGTCCAGTAATCAGGGGGGCGTTGCTGGAGTCGGTCCAGACACATGGGAATGATGGTGTCGTAAGCCTGTTCGCCCAGGAGTTTTTTAAGTTTGTGAGACCAGAACCACATGGCGGTTACTCGTAAAAAGTGCCCCAAATAGGGACGACAAATCGAAGACAGAGGTCGGGGAGAAAGTGAATCAGGGGTACGGTCAATCCAACCGCATTAACTTTAAGAAATATAGCGGCGTTTGGCCCTCATGTCAAGCATGAAGCCGTATGAAAATGACATAGTATTTCTCCGTCTATAGCCCTACATGAGGTAGTTTGAAGATATGCGATTCGGGCCCATCGCCTTAATCTTATATAAGCCAAAAGGTTATTGATCGTTGGCTCATGCGAAACACCGTGGGTAGCAATCCGAATATTAACTGGAGAATTTATGCTCGTTGACGACTCGATTACTGGGGTAATTCTGGCAGGAGGGAAAAGCCGGCGTTTTGGAGAGAACAAAGCGTTGAGCCTTTTCAACGGCGAACGTCTCATTGAGCGCCTTTTACGCTCGGTCCGGCAAGTGACGACGAAGCTTCTCATCGTTACCAACTCACCTGAAGAATACGAATTCCTTAATATTCCTATGGTTGGTGACCTCATAGTCGGCGCCGGATCGCTTGGTGGTATCTTCACTGGCATAAAATCAATGACCACAAGCTCTGGTATATTCATTGCTTGTGACATGCCCTTCATACGACCGGAGTTCCTCCGATATATCATTGAGGCGGCCCGTGGTGGCCCCTTTGATGCAGTCGTCCCCATGAGCGATCATGGATTTGAACCCCTATGCGCGCTCTATACCGACGCTTGCATCGAGCCCATTGAACGCCGCCTGGCGGCAGGCGACCTGAAGATTGTCCGGTTCTACGACGAGGTTCGGGTACGGACTATCCATGCGCGGGATACCTCTCAGTTCGTTCCGGAGATGCTATTTAACGTCAACACTCGGAGCGATTATGAAGAGGCGCTGCGACTAATTGGGCCAGCAGATGGAAATGAAACTTCGGAATAGTCGATGGTTTTCTACTTGTTCACCAGAAAGACCAGTTCAGAATCTATCTCCAGACGTTTGATCTCCCAAGGCTCCATCTCGAGTAGATTCCGAAACTTTCGTTCATACTGGTCTCTCATACCTCGTTCTTTACCTCCCAAGCTTCGAATCGGATATGAAATCACCAATCGATCCGCCTTAATCCTTCGTAACAGGGACATGGGATCGCCGTGAGGGAGGTGTTCCATCAACGGCAAGAATTTTAGCAGAAGTGCAAGGTCGTAGTGGGCATCCGGCAGGCCTGATCCTACATCGATGGCTTCCGCCCGACCAGATGTCCCGGTGAGCACAAAAAACTGATTCAGGAAGTCAGCCTGATCCGTGTAGATATCGTATGCTGAATACACCATACTATCCGGAACAGGCATCCATGGACGGGCCAGGGGATTTAGGCCGCATCCGAGGTCACAGATAGTGCCGGGCATCGGTATCGCCTCAAAAATTCGCTTATAGAAATTGTCCAGCTCTCCCAATCGCTCCTTCGTTGAAGCATGATGTGACATCATACTCACACATTGCTCTTTCAATCTCTCAGGTGAGGTGCTCTTCAGGACTTCAATCCACCGAGAATATCTCATCCGCCCACGAAGGTATGCCCCTGCGACCTGGTGCAGACTGTTGCGAGTTTCTTTAACGGCCTGCTTGAAGGAGCCGCGCAGACTGATTTGATGACGTCCGATAGCCTCGATCAGCTCGGGGCACACGCAT
>JABIQT010000328.1 GCA_018667995.1 Candidatus Latescibacterota bacterium | reverse complement strand
GTTACGGGTGTCACGCTGAGGAAATCTGATGTCTCGATGTACGAAATTGGCCGTACTCGTTCTCTGGGTTGCACTGCTCATTTCGGGCGCTCGTCCCAGTCACGCTCAGAGCGCGAGCGTCACGCTGGAGAGCGGTGGTGGCGTGCCCGGAGAGGTGTTTACGGTTGCTGTCGAGATGACGACCGACACCGCCATAGCCGGATTTCAGTTTGCCTTCCATGACAGTCTGAATGTGGTCGACGTCGATACCATTATTGCTGGTACACGTGTGGCGAATGCAGGAATGAGCCTGAATTTTAATCGAGTGAGCTCACTCACTACCAATGTGCTCGCCTTCGCATTTACCAGTTCGACGGTATCTCCTGGTTCAGGGCCCATTGCCCATATTTCGTTAAAGGTTCGGCCTGATGCCTTCTCGGGCACTCACCTCATCTCCCTCAAATCGGTGGTCCTTTCAGACGACCGGTCTGTCGCGATTCCAGTTACCGTGACTGATGCCACGGTAACCGTCTCCGGAGGTGTTGAACGGGATGCTATTCCGCCCGTTGCGCCTACGGGACTGACCGCTGAAGCGGGGGACCAGCAGGTTTCGCTGAACTGGAATCCTGGGTCGGAAAATGACCTCTCTCGCTATGTGATATTTAGGGCGTCAGGTATTACCGCTGTGCTCGGGGACTCAGTAGGAAGCGTACTGCCGACTGAAAGTGGGTACTTGGATCAGAATCTACCCAACAACAGCATTGTCTCATACCGGATCATAGCCGTCGATCTGAGTGGTAATCGAAGCGATCCAAGTGAGGTAGTTTCAGCTACCCCTGTGGATCCTATCCCTCCCTCTGAGCCTACCGGACTGATCGCTGAAGCTGGAGACCAGCAGGTTTCGCTGAACTGGAATCCTGGATCGGAAATCGACCTCTCACACTATGCGATCTACAGGGCGCCTGGTGTGACTACTGTGCTCGGTGACTCTATAGGTAGAGTATTGCCGCCCGAAAGTGCGTACCTGGATCAGAATCTGCCTAATGACAGCATCGTCTCATACCGGATTATTGCCGTCGATTTCAGTGGCAATCGAAGCGGCCCAAGTGAGGTAGTTTCAGCAACGCCTGTGGATATGACACCGCCTCAGCGACCCGTTGGATTGCACACTACGGCGGGAGATCGCCGAGTTACGTTGAGTTGGCTTCCGAACACGGAGGTGGATGTGGCCGGTTATGTCGTATTCCGCGGGCTGACCGCCGCTTCTACGGACTCGATCGGTGATGTGCCGGTAACGACTACGTCCTTTGCCGACACAGGTCTTACCAACGGTGTGCGGTATTTCTACCAGCTGGCGGCCCTAGATGAACGGGGCAATCGCGGGTCATTGAGTGTTTCCTCGGACGCGACGCCTGAGGCCGACCCGGACACGACCGCACCCGAGGTGCCAGCACTGCTGGTTGCCACGGGACGAGATTCCCAGATCGCACTTCGGTGGGAGCCAGTGAGCGACGAAGACCTCTCGCACTATATCCTGTATCGAAGCACTCAGAACGGCTTCAGCCCATCCAGTCAGGATTCCGTGGCGCGGTTGGCGCATTTTCAAATTGCCTATCTGGACAACAATCTACCCAATGGAATACGCTATCATTACCGCCTCACAGCGGTCGATTTCTCTGGCAATAGCAGCGCTCCGTCCGATCAGGTCTCTGCGATACCCGATATTGTTCCGGCAGTGAGAGGCGTCGATCCCATCCTGGGGCCAATCGCCGGTGGGACGAGCGTAGTCATTCGCGGCGACAACTTCCAGGACGGTGCCACGGTGACCGTCGGTGGTATCGAAGCAGACAGCATTGTGTTCATTGATAGCCATAGCGTCTCGTCACTTGTTCCACCAAATGGCATAGGACGAAAAGATGTATCCGTCACGAATCCCAGTGGGATCAGTGGCACACTTCGCCGCGGTTTTCTTTATGTCAAAGTCGATTCAGTGAGAGTCGTTGTAAAAGTCTCGTCAGTAGTAGATGGCGGGGCGCGGGTAGACACCGTACACACCGGAACGGTACCGGCAGGACTTCCATATATTGTTCCGACACAGATTGTCGCACCATTGACGGTAATGCAGCCGCTGTACAATGCGCTTGCCGGGATGTCCCTTGAGATTCCATCGGCGGCGATCGTTGCGGGCATGACCGTATGCCTGAATATCGACCAGGTGACCATTCGGGGAGACAGTACCGTGTTCGCCGGTGTGCATGGCGTGCCATCCTTTTTGTCGATTAGTCCGACCGTCTCTGTCCGCGGCTTCGAGCGCCCCCCGTCTACTTTCTCCAGTCTGGCTGCGCTGCGTCTTACTATCCGGCTCAATGCGTTCAACAGAATTCTACAGACTTCCGGTGTGGACTCGACACAGGCGGACTCGCTTGCGCTGGCCTATGTGACCGATCAGGGACTGTCACAGGAAGGCATGATATCTCGTGTCCAAATCAACGAGCGGCGTCTGATAGGCAGCTTGACGCGCCTGGCCCCGCTGGCAGGCGTCAGACAAAGAGATGTGACGCGCAATGACCGCCCCGCTGTCATAGTTGGCGGTCCATTCGCGGCTCCGAGTGATACCAGTGCGCTGATTACCTGGCGGACCGACAAGCTTACGACAAGCCGGATTCACTATGGTACGAGCGCTTTGACGTTGAGCGATACGGTCGGGGACTCCGCGTTCGTAACGGGGCATGCGCTTGTGCTGCCGGACCTGTCCCAGCAGACCAGATACCACTACCGGGTCGTGTCGTCGGACGGGCTGGGTCAGGAAACGCAGAGCCGCCTTCGTACCTTCCAGACAGGCAATCGACCAGACGTAATCCCGCCGACATTCGTGGTTGCGCCACAAGTATTATCTGTATCACGTCATGGCGCGGTACTTGGCTGGACCACCGACGAACGGAGTGTCGGAACGGTGGAGTTCGGTTCGAACAGTAGTCTGGGAAGTCTGTTACACAGAAGCAGATTTGAGTACCGGCATGTGGTCGCTGTTACCGGACTTCAACCCGATCAGATATACCATACGCTGATCAGCTCACGTGATCAGGAGGGGAATGTAACCGTCTATTCAGACACAGTAGCATTCACGACGTTGGCAAAACCGGATACCTTGTCACCCCGGATAGTACGGCGTCCATTTGTAAGTGGATTGACCCCCAGCACCGGCATCATTCAGTGGCGAACCGATGAACCCGGAAACAGCGTGGTGTTCTACAGGCGAGTAGCTACAGGTGATACGCTCAAGACCAGCAACCCCGAAGAATATCTTGTGCTTGAGCACAACGTAAACCTTACGGGACTGGCGCCAGATACGCCCTATAACTATGCCGTGGTCTCCACCGACGCCAGCGGAAACAAGGGGCGGTCGGTAGCAAGGAGATTCAGGACACCCTCTGTAGCAGATACGGTGCCTCCTGTGATTGTACGTGGTCCGAACCTTCTATACCGGTCCGATCGCGGAGTTGCATTTGGGTGGCGCACCAACGAAGTAAGCGATGGTTTCGCATACTATCGTGGCGGTCCAGACAGCACGTTCATTCCCAGAGGATCCGAACGGCCGACGCGCCGACATTTTGTCTTCGTTGGTGGTCTGGAACCTGGCACGGACTACACATTCGCGTTTTCCTCTACAGATCCCAGTGGGAATACAGTTGTCTTTCCCGGTGATGCTCTCGTTTCGAAGCCAACGGGAACATTCATACGCCCGCGAATTCTGACCGTAACCAACTCAATGCTCACAATTACGACCTCCGATGTCCCCGATTCTGAGGCACCCGTGATCGTGAACGGTCCCAACGTGGTGGCACTCTCTTCCAATTCCTTGTCCCTGGCCTGGGTGACGGACGAACCTTCTGACAGTCGCGTACAGTATGGTCCGAATCTCGCGCTAACGGCTAATAGCGAGGATGTGGTGACTTCTCATCTGGTGACTCTGACGAACCTTGAACCGGGTACGCCTTACGATTTCCAGGTTGGATCGACGGACGCCGGCGGAAACGGGCCAAACTTTAGTACCACGGGAACAGCATCTACTTCGACTATCCCTGATGCAGAGCCGCCCGTAATCGTACCAGGATCCTTTGCCACGGCCGCGTCCAATGACCGAATCACCGTGACCTGGGAAACAGATGAGCCCTCGGACAGTTTTGTGGAATATGGTGTCGCTCCTGGTGAGCTACACGGAATGGAGGAAGAGCCTGACCTGGTGACCTATCACAGCGTGGTAATCACCAATTTGCAGTCGCAAACGCTGCACTACCTTCGCGCACACTCCGTAGATCTGAGCGAAAATGGTCCGGCTGCGACCCCGACAGTAGCGATCTTCACCTCGGATGTACCCGACACATCAAGGCCGGTTATATCAGACGTCACACGCCATGCGCTGGCAACTACCGACTCCACTGTGGTGCTTTCGATTGGCTGGGTTACCGATATCCTGGCTGACGGGCGTGTAGAGTACGGCACCACCACAGCCCTGGGAAATGTGGTGGTCGAAGCAATTTCAGGATTGCGCCATTCTCTGGATGTCTCCCGGTTGGCCTTGAATACCAAGTATTTCTATCGGGTCGGCTCTACCAATACCAACGACCCCCAGAATCAGCGGATTGCCTACAGTGCGCTCGACAGTCTGGTGACGCCGGCATTCGCAGACACCACACGGCCATCCTCCCCGGTCGATGTGGCTGCTGTGCCGGGCAGTGGTTCGGTCCGTGTAAGGTGGTCTGCCTCCCCTTCTGGGAACGTAACAGGATATCGAGTTAATAGAAATGCCACGACCATTGCGACGGTGGGTCCTTTCACCGAATACCTCGACGTAAGCGCGGTCAATGGCCAAACCTATACCTATGTCATCCAGGCGATCAGTGCCCTGGGTACAGGAAGTTTGACGACCGTGGGAATATCGGTGACGCCCGACGTGGATCAGGTGCCCACGGCACCGTCCAATGGGTCGCCTGCCGCGGGTGACACTGTCTCTCTCGCGCCCTACCTCATCGTGAACAATGCGGTCCCCGTATTGGGCGATTCAGCGCGAGCCGTGCTCACCTATGACTTTCAGGTGGCCGACAATATCAATTTCACATCGCTCACAGCTACCATCTCAGGCATACCGGGCGGTTCACCCGGGAACCCCACCAACTGGCAGATACGCGATTCGGGTCGTGAGGATACCGATCTGCTGCAAGACGGTACCACCTACTGGTGGCGTGTGCGGGCCCACGATTCCGAATTCAGCGGCGACTGGTCGCCTTCCACGAGTTTTGTGGCCAGTTCAGGAGTCCCTACTGGTATCTCACTGTCTTCGTTTGTGGTCACGGAGGCACGTGGTACGGTGACCCTTGATTGGACCGTTGATGGAGGACATCTTACGGATGGATTCCACGTGTTGCGAAGTGTGGAGGAGTCGGGCGGGTTTGCGCGGATAAGTGGCGATGCGGTACTCGATCATGCATCCGTGTACGTATTTACGGATCATGATATACAGGTCAATAGGATCTACTATTATCAACTCGAGGCGGTCACTTCAGGTGAGTCATTCGGACCTATCAGTATCAAAGTGACACCCCCGCACGAATTCACGCTGACACAGAATTTCCCGAATCCGTTCAATCCGGCCACGACGATCCGTTACGAACTTCCTGAGCAGGCCAATGTGGTATTGAAGGTGTACAATATGCTTGGCCAGGAGGTGGTTATATTGGTTAATGAGACGCAGCAGGCAGGTTACCATACCATACTATGGAACGGACAGAGCAGTGCAGGACACTCGGTAGCCAGCGGGCTGTACATCTATCGCCTGGAGGCGGGTGCCTTTGCCCGGGCTAGAAAGATGCTGTTGATAAAATAGCGCGTCCTGACGGCTACCGACGCTACATCAGGACGCGAATTATCACAGGTTGGATATCCAATTTTGTCATGGATTCAGGATTACTTTTCCACACTCACCGGTGGTCTGAAGTTCCCAAGCTGTCTGGACGTCCTTCATGGGAAAGGTGTGGGTGATGAAACATTCCAGGAGAGCTGCTGAGTCTCTGATAATCTGCATAATCTTGGGCGTGTCGGCACGATTGTAATGCCAGGCGCCTCTCAGCGTCAGTCCTTTTCCGATCATGTCCCTGCTCACGCCTATCGTCAAATCCCCCGACTGGCCGACGAAGCAGGCCTGGCCTTTCCGCCGGACCGCATCTATCATCAACCGTTGTGCCGGTGCGGCTCCGGAGCAGTCTATGGCTTTGTCAACGCCAATGCCGCCTGTCAAATCCAATATCTGAGCGGCTGCATCATCGTCTCGTGGATCGATAACCGCCTCTGCGCCGAGATCTCTGGCCAGCTGAGCCCGATAGGGATGAATCTCGGCCACGATGACTCGCGCACGCCGATGGACGGCATTGATCACCCCACCAAGACCAACCGGTCCCATTCCCGTGATCAGGACTGTGTCGAGGGCGGTTACGTTCATTTGCTGCATGGCGCCGAAAGTGGGACCCAGGCCACAACATGCCATGGCGCCGTGGTCGTATGAGATATCTTCGGGAATCGGTATGACCAGCCAGTCCTGCTTAATGAGATACTCAGCATAGGTGTGGGTTCCTGTTGTATTGCCCGTGGCCGCATGCACGTCGACCACGTTCTGGCAGTGGATATACTCGCCGTCCAGGCAGAGGGCACATTTCCCGCAGGGATACTGGGGCATGACCGCCACTCTGTCGCCCACCTTGACCATACCCGGTTGGGCGACCTCAACCACCTCGCCGGATGCTTCGTGGCCGAAGCCCTCTCCCGCATAACCATCCTTGAAAGCCTTATATTCCGTACACATAGGCACCGAGTGCACCTTGACGAGGACCAGATCGTTCTTCGAAACAGGCGTGGGACACTCGGCGAGACCAGCTTTACCGTCACCAAACATCGCGGCTCTTTTCATGGCGCTATTCCTTTGACAAGATTGACACACCGATTAATATGGACAACTCAACAGGCACAGCAGAAGTTTACATTTCCAATAGACATCTCTAACACCCAAATATCAACTGGGGATATCGCATGTCAACCAATTCGCACATTCGAACGTTTGGCGCGCCTGTTCGCAGCGTCAATTGGGTACGGGTCTTTCCTACCCGGGACGCTGACGGTAATGACTGTCTGGTGGCGGTCATGGGGCAGCAGGCAGAAAACCTGTTTGTCCTGAAAATCGATCCGGTAACCGGGGTCTGCAAGCAGTTCAACGCCCAGGTAGACGAGTCTAACTACCCCACGGCGGCTATGAGGAGCAGGGACGGTACTATCTATATCGGTGCCGCGCACTCGGGGCACCTGTTTGCTTTCGATCCAGCTTCGGACGTCCTCGAAGATCTGGGAGCGATAAACCTGCCTGACGACATATTCCCGTGCCAGATTGACGAAGATGAGAGTGGCAAGCTGTGGATAGGTTGCTACGGATCAGCTGGACTGACAAGCTACGATCCTCCTTCGCGGACGTTCATGCATCACGGCCGTATGGATGACACAGACATGTATTGTTATCCTCTGGTGGCGCCAGATGGCACCGTGGCCTGCGATATTAAAGTCACCGTTCCTCATGTTGCCGTCTACGATCCCTCCACAGGGCGGCGTGAGACCGTCGGACCTGTAATATCCAAGGAGGATGGAGGCCGATGCTCCTTGTTGCGCGCCATAGACGGATTCCTGTACATGGACACCAGTGAGGGCCATTTCAGGCTGGACGGCTTCGAGGCCGTTCCCGTGGATGAATTGCCCGAAGTTATATCGGCACTCACGCTCTCAGATGGCACCAGTCCTGTTTTCACGGATGCAGCTGTTCAGCGATACCAAACTATAGGCTTGGTCACGCAGGATGGGGAGACCGTGCGGGAACTTAATCTGAACTATGCTGCCGCTGGTAGTTCGCTCTTTCTGCTCCACGACGGGCCCGACAACAAGCTCTACGGCTCCAGTATACTTCCGCTCCACCTGTTCGAATTCGAGCCTTACAGTGGCAACATGGAGGATCTGGGTCAGTGTTCCACGTCGACAGGCGAAGTCTACTCCATGGGCAATCTCGACGGCAAACTCTACATGTGCTCCTATCCCGGCGCCAAACTCTCGGTCTACGATCCTGCAATGCCGTACCAGTTCGGGACCGAGGCGGGCAGCAATCCCAGAGACCTGGGCCGAATGGACGAGGTCTCTTACCGGCCCCGCTCCATGGTGACCGGTCCCTTAGGGAGAATATGGACCGCCGCCGTGCCCGATTATGGCATCTGGGGCGGACCACTGTCATGGTATGAACCGGCCACTGGAACATTCGGTACGTACCGCGATATCGCGGGAGATGCCAGTTGCTGGTCGCTGGCCTGGTTGGAGGATCGAGAGCTGATGGCGGTGGGAACGACTATCCAAGGCGGGTCGGGCACCCAGCCACGTGTGTCACAGGCTTCCCTCTTTTTGTGGGATTATGTCCATGAGCGGAAGACCTGGGAAGGCACACCAGATCGCTCGGTTACCAGCATCAACGCGCTTGTTTCGGGATCGGACGGCCTTCTATATGGGACCTACTCAGGACTTGATGACGCCACGGGGCTCTTTCGATTCAATCCGGAAACAACCGCATTCGAGGCATACACAGCCCTGCCCGCGGGACAACCTCTGGAGGGCGGACTGCGCTCTGGTCCTGACGGTGTTATCTACGGCTTCACGAGATCCTCCCTGTATCGTTTAGATCCCGAGAGCCTGGAAATCACGGTGATCTGTCAAGCCGAGGACACCTTTCATGTTCCTGGTCCTATCCGTGAAGGGAACGCCTATTTTACGAAGGTCCATGAGATCTGCAGTGTGAGTCTGGACTAGCATGAGAAACTTCAGGCAGCAGATTCCCTCGCACGACGCCACTGGAGGACCCGATGTCTCAACCGACATTCGCACAGATCTGGTCAGAAAAAGTTAGATCCATAAGGCAATCCGATTTCTGGTCTACGGTG
The DNA here is from genome assembly GCA_018667995.1 of Candidatus Latescibacterota bacterium. Classification (GTDB taxonomy): domain Bacteria; phylum JAAXHH01; class JAAXHH01; order JAAXHH01; family JABIQT01; genus JABIQT01. Next base: position 5,719 of record JABIQT010000328.1, on the reverse strand, counting down.
TCCCAGCCGGATGGGACACCTCTGGTGCGTCCCACCGTCGTCCCGTCGGTTGATCAAATCATGGTAGATGATGGGTGGGGGATCGCTGTGGAGGGCGACGCCTCCCATGACGGTCCGGCACGAAATGGCGTCGCGGATCTGCGCTACTTTCTGGAACGGAGGATGGGATTACGCATGGGCGAGGTTTCAAGTACCCAGCGGACGATCCGCTTCATCCTGCGGTCCAAGGGCAGCGCAGAGGTTGACCGATGGCACGCCACATTTGATCTGTCTGCATCGGACCGCGGAATCACCATTCGATCAGACACAGAAGACGGCTTACTGCGTGCCAGTATTTACCTATCCAACTATTGGAGTCTGGTGGGGAATCCCTGCCTACAACGTGGTCGCCGGCGGGTGAAGCCTCTTTGCTCGCTGCATATCGCTTCCGATCTGTGGGGCGGATTCTCGACGACTCAGGCTTGGATACACGGGCGGGAAGAGGATGTCAACTTCCTGGAGCTTGCCCGTATGGGCGTCAATGCCGTGCCTATCATGACACTGCTCGAAGACTACCTGGTTCCTGATCCCCAAGGCCCTTTTCGAAGTCTTACGAATCCCGAAGCGCAGGAGAACTTGAAGCGGTTAGGGCGGCTCGCCCGGCAGGCCGCTCGGTTTGGCATTCGTATCATACTCATGGGATATAACCCCAAACTCCCTCCCGGGCATGAAGTCTTTGAGAGCTGTCCCGGAGCCCGAGGGGCGATCCAGAGCAATGGTGCGTTTCGGACCCTCTGTACCAGCGATCCTGAGACACGTGCTTTTCTGGCGGAGTCCTGGCGTGCCATTTTCGACGAGATCCCGGAATTGGGAGGGATCCTTTCCATTACGGGAGGCGAAGGCTTCTATCACTGCTTCATGCGTAGTCGGAATCAAGCATCCGATTGTCCACGCTGTGGGGGGCGTATTCCATCGGTGACGGTGGCCGAGTTGATCAACGACGTGGCGCGCACACTCCACGAGCGCCATCCAGAAACTGTCGTAGTCACGTGGCCCTATTCGGCCGGGCACTGGTCTCGTGATCGCGACCAGGAGGCCTTCATTGAGGCGCTCGATCCCGCACATGTAATCTTCCAATCGGAAGTGGACAAGGACTCTGTCGATTGGCGCGCAGCTGGGTATGCCAAGAATATCTGGGACTACTCTTTGAGCCGCACGACGCCGAGCCCGCGTGTGCAAAGGCAACGCAGCAAGTGTCGGACCGCGGGGCTGCGATTCAGCGTCAAATTAGAGATCAACAATTCCATAGAATGTCTCAACGTGCCCTATCTGCCGGTTCTCGAGAACCAGAAAGCCATTTGGGAAAATGCCCGTCGTCTGAAGCCATATGCTATCCATTCAAGGTGGTTGTTCGACGGCGGATGCAAATCCCCCTCGGAGGAACTGGGATACTGGTTGATCTGGGGACGGGGCACCGAATTTGGCGATCCCGTGCGCACGCTGGATGCCATCGCACGTCGTGACTTTGGCGACGTCGGCCCAGTGGTTCGCAAAGCCTGGGGACGGTTTTCCGATGCTATGCGCCACCATCCCAACCTCGATTATTATGTGGGTTCCTATTTTATAGGTGCCGGCCAGCCGCTCTGTCTGGAGCCCAATCCGGAGGATCTGGACGACGTATTCTACGGCGTGTTCTACTGGCAATGGGAGATCACGGCCAGCGACGATGAAACGGCCCTGACAAAGCGAAAGCCACTGTTCTACGATCGGCCCGGGTTTAAGGCGGTGGCGCGAAGGGGGCCGAATACCGGGCACGATGTGGCGTTGGAGGAATTGCAGGAGATGGCGCGTCTCTGGGAGCAGGGCGTGCGGATGCTGGAGCGCGCTTCATCGACCATCTCTGAGCAGCACCGGGGGAGATTTCGGATGGAATTCGTACTTGCCCAGCACCTGGCATTCACCTGGCGAAGTGCGGCCAACGTCGAAGAGTTCTTACGGCTGAGAGACATCATACGGGAACACAGCGGTCAGTCCTGGGTTCGACAGGGACATTGTCGTGAGAATCTCAGAGACCTCAATAGATTGACAGAACTTGCTGAGTCCGAACTGCAGATTGCCAGGAAGGACTTAGAACTGGTGCGAGACGTAGACTATCTCGATACGAGCCTTCGACTGGACATGGGTGTCGCATCCACACAAGCCATGTTGACCGCAAAGATAGCCCAGGTCACCGATCTCCTTCAGGTCAGGCTCCCGGAATGGCGGAACAAACTCGAATCGTAAACCCCTCGAAATCAGTCCTTTACGATATCTTTGACATGCGTGTAGTGATTGGTCTCCATGAGCTCCACCGTCTCAGGTTCTAGCCGCTCTTTGATCTCGTCGGGATAGGGCATGGCCAGGCCCGCATGCTGGGGTTTATAGCGCAGGACCAGTATTCGGCGCATCCTGTCCTTTGGAAGCCATTCCAGAATCCCGTGGGTCATCAATTCCGAAGTGACTACGATATCACCCGCCTTGGGTGTGACATTGACGACGCCCGGGGGGATATCCTCGACCGTGCGCATCACGCCTTCATTGAACAGCGATTCCGGACGCGGAAATGCCGCCTTGTGTGAGCCGGGAAGCACCAGCAGACCACCGTCCCCCGGGTTCACGTCATCCAGGTACGGGAAGACGATGATGTCATCACAATAGATCTTGCCGTGGTGGGTTTCGTATCGTGTACTCTCCCAGCCGAAGCCTTCCCGAGCGCAATGGAGACCGCCTACGCTCGATTCTCCTGGTCGGTTAACCTGGAGAGTGCCGCTCAGGAGCCTCGGACGGTCGTTGGTCAGTTCCCGTACGATCGGCCAGAAGGAGGGGTGACGGGTCAGCGCCTCGAGGCATTTGTCAAAGGCGAAACCGTGGACGTATCGTTGGCCATCCACCTCGAAACCTGGAGGCAGCTGGTCCTCTGGCGTGTCCATGTACCGCTTTGTCGCATTCTGGCAGGCCGCCAATTCGTCTGGAGATAAGGCGTTTTCAAGATGGAGATATCCGAAAACATCAAATAAATATCGTTGTTCCGGAGTCATCATGGTTTTTCCTTTCGGTTGATTTTCATTGGGCTGCTTCAGTATCGGCTATCCGCAGATGTCAATGGGCACCATCTGGCCGTAAAGAGAGAATCCATCAGGGCATTGGTTGCTTTTGGCGTTCCGATGCGTCGCAAGGCCAGCGCGGCATAGAAGCGGTTGTAGCGGTTTTCATCTTCCAGCACTTCCAGTAGGGCGGCTACGGCACTCTCGCCCGCTTCACCGAGGTGGCAGAGGGCGAGTGCGGCATTTCGCCGGACTCGGTAGTCGGAGTCATGTAATGCGTTAGTGATCGGATGTATGGATGATTCCTTCACCGGCCCGAGGGATCGTAATGCCTCCAGTGCATTCCTGCGCACCCACCAGTGGTCATCGGCGAGAGCATGAACGAGCTGTTCCTCTACCATTGCCGCCGATGGTCCGATACGCGCCAGGATATCAGCAGACATAGCCCTGATCCACCACAGGTCATCGTGAAGACTTTCTGCAAGCATGGGAACAGCCCTTGAACCCATGGAGGACAGAGCCCGTGCCGCTGCGCCAGCCGTGGGGTTGGTGCCGTGGGCATTGTCCGCTGTCTTCGCGGTGGTGTCTTCGATGGCTTCTCGTGTTTCCCGGCGCATTGCCTCAACCAAGAGGGACTCGGTGCCCTCATGGGCGGCGAGATCGTAGGCTGTATTGAGCCGCAAGCATTCATCATCGGCCAATAGATCGGCCTCATTCACCTTGCCATTGTTCACTGGAGTCGACATGCCGCCACGCAGCCAGTGCCAGACATCGCGTGAAAGCCCCGGTACAGAATCAGGTTCGGACGGAACCCACGTTGCAGACCCATGCTGCCACAATGGCGCGCGCGGTTGGCTCATGCGCGCGAACTGGAATTTCAACATGTAACGGTTCTTGTTGCTGACATTTGCCGTCGCACGGTGCCATGCATCAAAGTTTAGGAGCGTAACCGTGCCGGCAATTCCCAGGAGCGGCAGGACCGACTCCGTGGTGTGATCTGGATCGACCGCCGAGATGGTCTTGAAGTTCTGATGGCCCGGTACAAGAGCGGATGGCCCCATATCGGCGTCTGTATCCTGGGGATAGTAGAAGGCAAGAATCCACTGAAACCGGGGATGCCTCAGGTTGTGATCGTAGACGTAACAATCCTTGTGCCACGTTTGACCCTTGCTACCCGGGGGATTGAGATGGCCGTGCCGATGCGGATTCATGATGTAGTCAGGTCCCAGCAGGCCAGTCAGGGCAGCACGCACGGCGGGATCGTCGAAGACCTCTTGAATTCTGGGAATACGGGGCAGAATGTTGTTGCCGATGTTGCCTTCGTTGGCATAAACATGCTCCAGCTGGTCGTGGATCTCCCCATGCAGGCCCGGATCTGCGTCGGCCTGGATGGTAAGAAAGCCACGCTGAATAAACAGTTGGATCTGCTGGTCTGTTAGCGCATAATGAGAATCTGACATGACCGCCTCTTGAATTGAATCGCCGCATTGTAAAAAGACGAAGACAGGTTTCAGAAACAAGAGAATTATGCCATAAGCACTATGCGAATAATCATGTGAGATCAATAACTTAACAGGGAGAAGAATCGGAGATGAAGACCATCACCGCCAGCATGCACTATGACATCGCTCCGGCGTGGGCCGTTCTGGAGCGACAGCTGATCGATCTCATGGATGACGCGGTCCATCCGTATGAGGAAAAATATACCAACCCGGACGGGTCTTTGAAGTGGGCGGATAAATGGTCGGGTAGCCGGGACGGCATGGATGATTTTTACGAGGCCTTCCACAATTTTGCGCAGCTGTACAGCCTCGGCGGTGGAGATCATCTGCTTGAGATGGCGGAGCGGCATTGGGACGGGATAACGCAGCAACTGACCGGCTACGGGCGTATTCACAAGGAATATGAGCGGGGTTATGATCAGTTTCATCAGAGCGAGAGTTACATCTATTTCTACCACAACTGTCTCGCCGATCCCGGCAACGATGTACTCATGGATAGGGCCCGCCGATTCGCGGGGTTCTACCTCAATGAAGATCCCGACGCCCCGAATTATGACCCTGAGCACCGTATCATTCGCGCACCACACAATGGCAGCGCCGGACCCGCTTGGGGCATGAGTGACGACGACAGTGCCCTGAGTTACAATCCAGGTGCAAGCATGCTTGTTTACGGGTTGCCGCTGACTGATGTGCCCGGTATCAGTCGCGTGGAAGACCTCCAGAACCCGGACAAAGCACGAGCCATGGGAAAGGCCATGGCGGAGCGGTTCCGGGAAGGCGACGTGGGTAACAACCTGAACGTGAATGGCCTCATCATGAATGCCTACCTGATGACGGGAGACGACAAATACCGCAGTTGGCTCCTGGAGTACACGGAGGGCTGGCTGGAACGTGCTCGGGACAATAACGGCATCATGCCCGACAATGTAGGCTTGGACGGAAAAGTGGGCACGTTGCACAACGGTAAATGGTATGGCGGTCTGTACGGATGGACGTGGCCTCACGGGTTTTACAATCTTGGTTACGCTGCGATCACTGCCGCCAACAATGCATTCCTGCTCACAGGTGATGCGGGCTATTTTGATCTCCCAAGAGGGATGATCGACCGGATCTACGAGCAGGGCCGTACAGCGAATTTCGATGAAATGGGTAGTC
>JABIQT010000474.1 GCA_018667995.1 Candidatus Latescibacterota bacterium | reverse complement strand
GATCGAAGGTAAGCGTAGCCTCCATGGCTGCCAGCAATCCATTGGTCTCCACGGAGATGGGAATGAGTGTCTGGCCGGTTGTCTGAATCTGCATCGCACCAAGGCTGACAATCACGGGTCCCGTGGGGCCGGTTACCAACGCCTTACTTGGTCCCTCTCCCAGTATCAGGTCGATCAGGCCGATCACATCGAGCACGTTCAGATCTTCATCTCCATTGATGTCTGCCACGAACAGGGCAAAGTCTGAGGGGGCCGGTAAGGTGCCAAGTATGTACTGTATCAATTTGACAAGATCGACGATGTTCACTTCGCCGTCGCCCTCACCTTGGGATCCTCCCGCGAGATCTCCCGGGCTGCCGATATGAATAGCGCCGTCTATGTGCATGACCGACCCTGGTTGGGTATCTGGGTCGGACACGACCCCCTCTGAGATGGCTACGTCGATCCACTCGCCTGATGGAGTCGCTTCGTCGATGGTGAAAGCCAGCTGCACAATTGTTCGATGATCGGGTGTGGGGACACTTCGTCCGGAGAGGCTGAATACGAGTACGGTGGTTTCACCGGTCTCCTCGTCTGTTCCCGCTGATGTGGTGAAACCCTCACCTTCCAGGTTGTTCAACACGCCCTGAAATATGGCCAGATCCGTGGGTTCGCCATCGTACATGGGCTGAACGGTAAACTGCAAGCCGGCAACGGGACCGTCTGCTGTCAACTCTATGCCGACCACGGCGGTTCCGCCGGGACTGCCCAGGGATTCTTCGCCCTCTATCGTTGCGTGGAGGGGCTCGGATATAGTGATCAGCTGGTTGGCAGCCACGTCGGATACTGTCTGTACCACACCGGTAGGCCAGGTTACGGTGATCTCATCGACCAGGGCCGCTTCCCCCAAACCGAATGCGAGTGGAAGTTGCGACTGTGAGCCCTGCCCTCCGCTGACTACCCGAAATTGGTCGTCCTCGCCGGCTTCAATCAGGACAGTGGCGCCAATGGCACTCTGGTTGTTTTCTCGACCCACCAATTCTATCTGTAACCAGTTACTGCTGTTGCTGTCATCGTTGCGGAAGAGGAATCCTGCGATTCCCGAATTGTTGGATACAAAGAAATCGAGGTCGCCATCGCCATCAATGTCGGCCCAGGGCGATCCCCCGCTTCGGCCCCCAACATCGACGCCGAGTGCCACGGCCAGGTCGGTAAAGGTGCCATCGCCGTTGTTGTGGTACATTATGTTCGTGGCGTCGGTGGTCAGGTTGAGATCGAGTAACCCGTCGTTGTCGTAGTCGCCCCAGTTGGGCATGCCGTCCCCACTAATGCCTACAGCGAGAGAACTTCCTGTGACGTCCGTAAAGGTGCCGTCCCCGTCGTTTTGATAGAAGTGATTGGCACCTCTGGCGGCCACGTAGAGATCCAGGTCAGCGTCGTTATCATAGTCACCCCATGCCGCGCCTACCCCGTCTCCGACATCATCTATTCCTAAGCTTCCCGCCACATCTGTGAATGTGCCGTCTCCATTGTTCTTGAACAGGATGTTGTTTTTGTTGGGTGCGGCACCATTGATCGAGTGGACGATAAAAATGTCCAGATGCCCATCCTTATCGTAGTCCGCCCAGGAGACGGCCCGGGCCTCTGTGTCCGGTCCCGCCACACCCGTGGCCGCGGTCACGTCCGAGAAAGTGCCGTCTCCGTTGTTCCGATAGAGCAGGTTTGCAGTAGCCACATGTCCCAGGTACAGATCCACTTGTCCATCATTGTTGTAATCACCCCATGCTATGGCCGAAATCGATGTAGCGTTTACTCCTGCGGCCACCGTCACATTGGATAGCGTGCCGTCCCCATTATTGCGGTACAGCTGCGACGTGGTGCCACTGCCTATGTATAGGTCGAGAAATCCGTCGTTGTCGTAGTCGGCCCATGCTGCGGATAATCCGAGGCCTGACGTGGGGTTTAGAAATGCGGTACCGGTTACGTCTGTGAACGTGCCATCGCCGTTGTTGCGGAAGAGACCTTCTCGCGCTGCGAAGAAGTCGATATCGCCGTCCTGGTTGTAATCGCCCCAGGCTATCGCTTCACTTCCGATGATTCCGTCGAGGCCGGCGGCTGTGGTTATGTCTGTGAACTGGGCGGTGGTGGATTGGGGGAGCGTGAGTAGGATGGTGAGTAGGCTTAGGATGTATGCGGGTATGCGATAGCGCATTTATGGTCTCCAGCGGGTGAGGCTGCTTGGGCAGTTGCGAAGGTGATATCAGATTCTGATTCGATTTTCTAGAATAGCATATAAGGAATGTGGACGACTGTCTTAACGCAAGAAGTTATGTGGCGGTGAACACTACCGGATTGTGCCACCAGGTGGAGCGTAGAACGAACCACGGATCTGAGTTTTTACCGGAGATGGATGCGCAGCGGGGGCACGTTGTTGGGATGGATCCGGTGCTAGAAGATGTCTGTTTGGGGGCTGCTGCGTGGTTGATGAGTTGCCACACGACGTGTGGCGGGGTTGCTCCTTTCTTTAAAAGAAAGGAGCGCAAAGAATCGCACCGATTACGAGGCGTGGCTGATGCGCCCGTGGGTGGATTTGGGTGATCTGTGTAGACCGCCCGGCCGCGCCCCTCGCTTTGCGACCGGGAGTCTTCGCTGCGCGAAGTCTCCGAATGGCCACCCCTTTTTGGCGGCTGATGGCGGATTGGCGATCTGTCGCTGGTAATCGGTGCATGGACGCTGTTTTGGATGGGATGTGGGGAGTAATGTCTTGTTGGATGGGCTTTGGTGCCAGGAGACGTCGGGTGGTGTACTGGAGCGTGGTTGATGAGTTGCCACACGACGTGTGGCGGGGTGCTCCTTTCTT
>JABIQT010000332.1 GCA_018667995.1 Candidatus Latescibacterota bacterium | reverse complement strand
CTTCTCGGACGAAATGAACAACTCCCAAATACCATCGGTCCGTTGATAAAGGGCGGTTCCTTCATATGATATGATTCTCTCGGCAACCGACAGGTCACTCTTCGTCCAGAAGCTGACTTTCGTGAACGTGTGGCCGCCGTCATCAGAGCGAAATATGGCGCACTCCAATCCACGCTGCCCCGCCTCCAGGCCCGTTCTCGAATCGCCCACGTTACGATATCTACCGCTTAGCCAGATCGTCCCACTCTCGTCCTGTGCGAGATTACCTCCTCCGAACCAGAAGCCGGATTCCTGACCATATGTCGGCACCACAATACGGGCCCGCTCCTGATGAATAAGTGTTCCAAGAAGTTGTGAGACCTTTTGCCTGAGAGATTCTGCTAACACGCTCATTTTATGTACCTCTTCTGTCAGATCTTTGTCCTCGACATTTTCAATGACCGCACATCTGATCGCGAAACAGCCGAGTCATTAGAGGACGATGTCTATTCGCCAGAACACCCACCATCTCTGATACCGTTTCCCTTCAGAATGACGATACGTCCCCTGTTGGGGCATGCGATTTCTCCAATGCCATCACCATCGATATCTGCAATGGCGGCCCATCCGAATGGTACCGGCGATTCCCAACGAATCTCACCTACGCCGCATTGATCCGTACCGATGCACCACCTGTCCACCAGGAACTCGCCTTTTCCATCGCCATCCACATCACACGTCAGTACGGGCCCAACCGGGATCCCCGGTAAGTCTATTTGCCATTTATGATTCCCAGAACTCAGATCGCGACAATGGAACATACTATGGTTCTTCAAGCTATATCCCACTTCTAGTTCTCCGTCTGCATCAACATCCACGAGCCCGATCTTCTCAGGGATGTCATATCCGGGATCTTCACGCCAAACACCCAGCCGGGGATCGGGCCTCATCAAACCAAAACTGCCATATCCACCTACAGGAACGAACCAGTGTGGGCGGGTATCAGTATCATCCAGAAATATCGGCACGAAACTGTTGTAGAGATCGCCCGCGTATAAAGCGCCTTCAGCCCCCAGGTTACTGGTATGATTCAGAAACGTAAACGCACCATCGGAACCCCGCACCATGGCCATATAGCTCAGCATATCAATGGTAATCTCGTCGAGCCCATCTCCATCAAAATCGTATAGCGAGGGTAATCCATTGGACAGAAACGGGCGCACCTGGTTCTCGCGCCAGAAATCCCCTCGGTGCCATATGACATTGCCCGAGATCCCATCCAGTAAGAATGTCCCTTCGATATTCCTGAGATTGTTGTTTAAAGAAATGGCGATTGCAGATCTGGCATCCTTGAGCAGTTTACCGGCTATCCATGCGACGGCCTGTCCGTCCTGTGCGGTTGAGATGCCCAGAGAGGTCTCCCAGAGTAGGGACCCAGTACCGGCATGCCATGCGCGAACACAGATATCTCCGTCCCCATTGCTGCCGGGCGCTATGAGGCAGGATGACCCATCACCCAACAAGTCGAAAATCTCCGGACTGTGACGCGAACGCGTGCCGAGAAACTCGTAATTGGCGGTTTCTACGAATCGTCCTGACTCTTCATGTGAGAAGAGACGAACCCTGTGTCCTGCGGTAGCGGCAATCAGTACCGCCCGCCCATCGCCCTCTATGTCGGAGGCGCTGAGCGAAGGAGGCAGACCGCCTGATATGGGCACACGGCAGAGATACTTACCTGAGAATGCATGGAGACTGAGGGCGCCCGCCGCGTCATGGCTGAGAATTATGCCGTTTCCATTCGAGACCAGGCACTCGCATCGTGCAGCCGTCGACAACCACGGACAATGTTTGCGACCTGCTTCAAGCAGGTTATCATCCTTCATATCGTACTGGACAAGCGACTCGCTATCGTCTATCTCAGATTGCCTCAGAATAAAATGGTCGGCCTCTGCATGAGCCTCAGGGATACGAATTCGTGGGAGTTCAGCGAGGATATTCCAGGCACCCGACGCGCCCAACCTATAGACAGTCACGTTCCCAGAGTTTGGCGTGGAACCTTCGGGCGCTGAAAACACAAGGAGGGTATTGTCAGGACCCATCCCACCGCACCAAGCGTCATGGATCTCAGCTTTGACTGTGCCACATGATACAGATCGGACGCGCACAAACGATCGATAGTCCAGGGCCGGGTCGCGAACGTTGTATACGATCTCAGTCGCACCATCGCCGTCGACATCGGCAATACACAGGTGCTCCACGGCAACGCCTGGAACTTCGTACTGCTCCCCGTAATAATGAGACCAGGCAAGTTCGCAGTCACCGTCTCGCCTGAGACGGATTGCGTGGACATGTTTCTGCACATTTTCGGAAACGACAGCTATCAGCGGGGAACCGTCGGAATCATGGCCAAAATCCCAGAGGCCGTAATTACGAAGGTGCTGATCACCGATGCGGTAAACCAGGCTGGATACGATCTCGCCGGTGCGTGCATCAAAACCCCGGCATCTATGGTGACGCACATTCCAGATGAGGGGTTCGCTCGATACGGACAAATCCAGCTTGATGTCGCATCCATGGTCAAACCGCTCCTGCCACTCACCGGGAAGAACTACCGTACGCTGCCACACGACTTCGGGCTCACCATGGGTAGGAAAATGATACAGACACCCCTCGTCCCCATACGCCAAGAAAACGGCCGCCTCCAAACCGGGGCGCTCGGACAGTATGTTTCCTACAGATACCCGAAGCTGGACATGGGGAGGTTCGAATGCCGTGCACCAGACCAATTGCCCGTTCAGCGCATCCAGTAAGGAAAGCCGAGGACCGTCGGAGATGAGCAGGCTTATCTCACCCGTACCTGTCAGATCTCCCACGTGGTGAAGTGTACCTTTTACCGGGCTCTCCCAGCGAATCTCGCCCGTCATGGTTACCAGACGAAGCCTACCGTCGCAGATAAGGAGCATGGGCTCGTCCGCCACGACCACGGATTCTACCCAGTCCCATTCTCCGCCCACATCGATCTCAGCGAGAATCGATGGCTCGTCGGCCATGCCACACTTCAACGGTGAAAATCCCGTGATCTGGCTATCGTGCAAGGTCCGAGGCCAGTTAGGATTGTTCAATCCAGCGCACCGAATCCCTGGCATCAATGGATGCGTGTGTTGATCTACATTTTTCATCTCAACTGACAACCGTTCCTTGCATTTCTGTCCACTGGCGACGTCCCAGTTCCTTGATTCTGCTATCATCCCATTTTTCCAGGAAATTATAGCTGGGGTGTCCTGGACGATCCTTGCACGGATTATGCTTGGTATTGTAGCAGCAGATCAGACTCCACCTGGGGTCCTCACTCTCATTGGGATCGGATCTATGGAGTAGATTCGCATGGAAGAACAGGGCGGTGCCGGGACTCATCTCGCAATAAACCAGGTCGAGATGCTCGCTGACCAAACCGACACGTTCAGGATCCGCGCCTACCTGCGTGCCGAACTTGCCGTGCTCAATGCGGCCAAGTTTGTGGGAACCTCGAAGTACCTGTAGACAGCCATTACCCTTATATGCCGTATCCACAGCAATGTAACAACTGGCCATGTCAGGATACACGGCATCGTTGTGGTACCAGTAACCATAGTCCTGGTGCCATTCCCATGCGCCACCGACCCGGGGTTCTTTTACCATCATTTTATAGTGGTACAGATAGACTTCATCGCCCATGACCTGCTCCATGGTATCGACGATGCGATGTGAGTGGCAAAACCCATTATAGATATCTTCTCGATCGATCTCGGAGGTCAGCCATAACTTGCTTTCCCGCCCTGCTGCATCTTTGGAGGCGTGTACCTCCTTGGATTTTTCTTGATCGGCCTTTCCGATTTTCAGCAGGAGATCCATTTCTTCCGAATCGAAGAGGTCCTCCACAATCAGGTAACCGTCCTCTTCAAACTGTTGGATCTGTGTTTCAGTAAGTTGATATTGGTGCATCAGGATTCTCCCGGCGAAATCTGATTCAGATGATGATTGAGGTGTGCGACATAGTCGTCCATGAAATATCCGAGTGTAACCGGCTGGTTCTCCGGTACCGTTATAAAGGCTATCTTATGGAGATTATGTTCCATCCGTTCCCGTGCTATCTGATTCTCGGGCATCACTGAAATGACGTGCGCGATCTGTCTATTGAATGCAAACCAGAGATCTACCAAGTCCGGCCAAGGGGCCTCATTATACCGCTGCGTCATCACCCATGCGATTTGGTCATAGCCTGGAAACACCAGATTATCGGTGAACTGGGCCCGAACAAACCGCTGGTGATTATTTGAAGCTGAATCGATGAGGTGACCGATGATCTCTTTGGGAGACCATTTCCCGGGTCCGGGCCGGCGACAGGCAAACTCGTCACTCAAAGCCCGAAGACGAGGTAGTTTTTGTGACAGCATTGCCATGAGTGATTCACGAGATGATGGCATAGGCACTCCCCTTCTGATAGACCGTGGCATAGTGTAACCGAACGTTCAAGTTCCACATTCTGGTGAGACGTGCAATAGCCCGCTGGGACGGTTCAGGACAATGCTCCAGTGCTGCTGGCAGGGCGCAATATCTTCCACTGCTTCCCATTTCCCCCCTCAACCGTAGCCTCCTGGTACGACACAATAAACGCGCGGCGGCGTTGATCGGTCCGGTTCCCTACCGACGAATGCCAGAGCAGGGCGCTGAACAGAATCATCGAGCCCGCCTGTATGGGGCAGTAGATACGCTCACTGATATCAACCTCGGTTTCCATAGAAAGTGTGCAGGTACCCGTTTTCCGGAAGACCGTGGGCTGCAGTCCCCGTTCCTGACTGCCCGGAATCAACTCCAGGCAGCCGTGCTCCTGTTGGGTATCCTGTAGCGGTATCCACACGGACATCCGCTTCTCACTGGTGGAATGCTTGCTGTAATAGGCGTCATCCTGGTGCCAGTGACATACCGTCTCATCATGGGCTTCCTTTGTCACGAGTTTCGCAGAGTATATGGCAATTCCCGGCTCCACGATGGGCGCTATGAGGTCGAG
>JABIQT010000661.1 GCA_018667995.1 Candidatus Latescibacterota bacterium | reverse complement strand
GGCAGATGATGCGCCCGTGTCGATTGCTGTCAGCCAGTCGGCTTTGCAGGCATCGAACCAATGGTCAAAAGAAGCCTGAAGCCTCGATAGTTCTTCACCGTGAATGGCATCCTGAAAAAGCAGATAGCCATCCGTCTCCCAACGGGTTATCTCTTCCGAATCGGGTGTTCGCATGGTGGGTCCAATCCAATAATGAATGGCTGATGTTTATGGTTGCTACCATACTATAGCTGCACTATCATGTTGTCAAGATTGCGTGAGCTGACAGGTATGCACCTGGTCAGCAGGAAGAACACGTCACTTTTTGAATTCCGCACGGGACATATATCAAATGGACCAAACGATGTCTGCCGATGAATTTCGTCGGAACGGCCATGCTATGATTGAATGGATTGCCAGCTACTATGAGCGTGTGGAGACACTGCCTGTGCTATCCCGCGTCGAACCGGGAGAGACTAGGGAGCTGTTGCCCCCGGACGCTCCGGAACAGCCCGATACGTTCGATGAGATCATGGATGATGTCGATCGTATTATCATGCCGGGAATCACACATTGGCAGAGCCCAAACTTCTTCGGGTTCTTTCCGGCCAACGCGTCCCCGCCCTCTGTGCTTGGTGATATGTTGTCGTCGGGACTGGGTGTGCAGGGAATGTTGTGGGCTACGAGCCCGGCCTGCACCGAGCTTGAGACACATGTGTTGGACTGGATTGTGGACCTTCTTGGCCTGCCCGCGGGATTCAAATCCGACACGGCCGGCGGTGGGGTGATCCAGGACAGCGCATCCAATGCGACACTCTGTGCGGTGCTTACGGCACGAGAGCGGGCGACGGAGTTCCAGTCAAACACTAAAGGATGTGATGGCAGGTTGGTGGCCTACACGTCCGCCGAGGCACATTCCTCTATCGAGAAGGCTGTGAAGATTGCCGGCCTCGGAAGCGACATGCTGCGATTGATCAGCGTGGACGAAAATATGGCTATGTCCCCTGAGGCGCTGGAGACACAGATCAAAGAGGATGTGAAATCCGGTCTTATTCCCTGTTTTGTTTGTGCCACCGTCGGTACCACCTCTACACTTGCGATTGACCCGCTTAAAGACATTGGTCGCGTGTGTGAGCGCTACGGTATCTGGCTCCACGTCGACGCTGCCCATGCCGGTACGGCGGCCCTGTGTCCGGAGTATCGCTTCATTCACGACGGACTGGAACGGGCAGACAGCTATTGCTTCGACCCCCACAAATGGATGTTTACAAACTTTGACTGTGACTGCTTTTACCTGAGAGACCGTTCCCTGCTCATAAAGACACTGAGTATCCTACCCGAGTATCTCCGGAACCAGGCCACAGAATCCGGAGCCGTAATAGACTACCGCGACTGGCACGTACCGCTCGGAAGGCGATTTCGGGCCCTGAAACTCTGGTTTGTCATCCGGCAGTACGGAGCGGAGGGTATGAGATTTCAAATACGCAATCATATCCAACAGGCACAGGAATTCTCGGAATGGGTCTCGGCCGATAATCGTTTTGAATTAACCGCACCACAGTCTCTGAATCTCGTCTGCTTCCGTCATCTCGGTGGCGATCAAGCCAATCGGGACTTGATGGATTCTCTCAACCGTAGCGGCGAACTTTACCTGACTCATACGAGTGTTCAGGGCCGGATTTCATTGCGGTTCAGTATTGGACAATGGCTGACACGTAGAGAACATGTTGAGATAGCCTGGCGAAAAATATGCGAGGCGGCTGAAAAGCTGTAATCCACCACGATAGAAGCTGTTCAGGGCTATAGTTACAGTTGCCAAATTTTGGAAATCAATATAGGTTTGTATCGATTGACGAGACCTTACCGTATTCACTCGGAGGTGTAGATGAAGCTCATTGAAGTCAAGTCGCTTGTGATCCCCGAGGTCAAGGTGGTCAGGTTCGGGCGATTTAAGGACGAGAGGGGATACTTTACGGAACCCTATCGATCCAGTGATCTACACGAGGATCCCAGGACCGATTTTCTTCACGATGTGAAATTCCTTCAACAAAACGAAAGCTACTCCACGGCAGGCGTCATTCGGGGACTCCATTTCCAGTGGACACCCCATATGGGCAAGTTTGTACGAACTATCAGGGGACGCATGGTGGATATGGTGATGGATATCCGCAAAGGATCTCCTACACTGGGCCACATCATTGCCTATGCCCTTCCGGATTCCCTGGATGCGGACTATAGCGAATGGATCTGGGTTCCACCAGGCTTCGCTCATGGGAATTACTTTACGGTAGAGAGCACCATCGAGTATTTCTGTACCGCAGAATACAGCCCTACTACCGAATCCGGCATTTCTCCACTGGCGCCGGACATCGACTGGAGCCAGTGTGATCCCAGCTTAAAGGCCGAATTTGACCTTATCGTTCAGCATTCAGCCAACATGTCCGAGAAGGACCGGGACGGGCAATCTCTGGCCGACTGGCTGGCCGATCCGCGGTCCAATCACTATACCATATAAGCACGCACCTTTCAGGAAACTGAGGACAGAGAATGCCCTTAAATCTAAAAGAGATTGTCTCTTCCGTTAAAGGGTTGATCTTCTTTGGCTGGATTGTGGCTGCCATTAGACTCGCCCTGGATATTACCGCCACGGATGCGGCCATGTACTTCGGTGTCTACTATGCCATGCCGCTTGCATATCTCTACATGGGCGTAAAGGCCAAGTTAGACCACCTCTCCTGGACGCGCCTCGCCTTGAGTATGGTTGTTGTGGCATTCTTCGTCTGGCTCATCCCCAATGTCATTACCTATACAACAGCGCAGTTTATGGAATGGGATTTCGGACGATTCGCTCCAGGGGGGGCCGGGCCGATAGCAGCTAGTAGTTTTGACAAACTGATAACGGGGGTGACTCTCGGATTCGGCACTATGCTTCCCGGTACCGGCTGGAGTATTGTGTTCGCTACACTATTCATTTACGTGCCCAAACGAATTCGTGCCCGAGCTGTGAAAGCCGAATAACCGCTTATGTCATCAAACCAGAATTCCCAGCTCCAGCGCCCCATGTGGTGGATTCGCCATCCATCGAATCCTATCCTTCCCCCCATTCCAAGTAGTGAAGTCGAGGAACAGTGCTGCATGAATCCTTTCGTGTTGCGCGTAGAGGATACCTATCGACTGTACTACGCCGGCGGGGGTAAAGACGGTCATCGAAGGATCTGCCTTGCCACCGCAAAT
>JABIQT010000334.1 GCA_018667995.1 Candidatus Latescibacterota bacterium | reverse complement strand
TCGGCGGATCAAAGGGTTCGTCGGCGAGGATTTTGTTCAACGCCGAATACACACCCAGAAACGTATTTCTCTGTGATCGAACATTGGAGAACAATATGACGCTGGGTTCACTATCTTTCTGGCCGAATTGCCAGTAAGACAGAAAACTGTAGGTACTTCCCGTATGACTTACATATCTGTTGCCGCCGATACTTCGCACGTTGAAGCCCTGACCGTACCGGGCAGCACGCCCATTATTGAGTGTGGGAGGCGCCATCATTCTGGCGAGGGATTCCGGTTTGAGGAGCCGACCACTCCTCAAAGCCAGATCAAATGCAAACAGGTCATCCATGGTGGTGTACATTTCGTCATCACCGTAGGTAAGACCGTAGACGGATCGAGGCACATTGGGATCCGGGGTAGGCTGTATCCCTGCAACGGCGTCCAGGCGGTAGCTTCCGACCACGTATTCGGGTGGGGATCCATCGAGGAGACTGACAATACCGGTTCGGCTCATGCCTGAAGGATCAAATATCCTCTCCTTGAGAAACGCATCGAATCGCTGCTCGGACAATTGCTCCACGATCAATCCGAGAAGTACATATCCGGTATTTGTATATCGATCAAGTTCGAGAGGCCCTCCGATCAGCTCCGGCTTCATCTCGATCATATATGCCAGGTAGTCTTTATTGGTGTAAGGTGGCGTGAGTTTGCCGTAAAACGTGTAAAAGGCTTCACGCATCTCAATTTCCTCGTACACATCGTAGAGACCGGATGTATGGCTCAACAGATTCCCAATAGTCACTTCGTTATAGGGGAGCTCGGGAAAGAATCTGGAGAGCGCATCATCGTAGGATAGCTTTCCCTGCTCCACGAGCATGTGAACGGCTACAGCCGTGAAGGGTTTCGAGATGGATCCTATTCGGAACGCATCGCCCTGCTGGAACGCTTTGTCGGGAGCGAAACTTCGCATCCCATGGAGGCTCCTGTAGATTACCTCTCCCTTTTCAGCAACGAGCACTGCGCCATTGAAGAGTCCGTCCTGCTCCAACTTTACCATGAAATCGGCAATCTTCTGAGCCTTTGGTGACAGGGGCGTCGGTTGGCTGCAATTCACAACGCTAAACACAGTGGTTATCAGAAGAAGATGCAATATCCGACTCATTCGCGGACTCCTTGTTGTTCGCCTGAGTTTTCAAAATGAACAGGATGCCTTGTTGATTCGTCAACGGTGAGCCTGAAAACGTCGGGACGGGCATAATGCCCAGTCACATCAAAATCAAACCGACTACGGCCAATGGCTTCAAGATCGAGGTCGGCATAGAGAATCCCCTCCTTGCCGTAGAGAGGCCCTGCAAGAACCTCGCCCATGGGCGAGATTATGGCACTTCCGCCTCTGCACATGACTTCAGGTTGGCCGTCCAGATCGAGAACTCCGGGCAGGTCGTCCGGGTACATGTCGCGTGTGACGAACTGGTTACATCCCAGCACATAACAACGCCCCTCAAATCCGATATGTTGAAGGGTGGCGTGCCAGGAATCGCGATGATCCGCCGTGGGAGCCAGATAGATATCCACGCCCTTTCCATACATGGCCATTCTTGCCAGCGGCATGTAATTCTCCCAGCAGATCAACCCCCCCATGGTTCCGTACGGTGTGTCAACGGTCGTGAGTGTACTTCCGTCTCCCTCTCCCCAGACCAAACGTTCAGCAGCCGTTGGTTTGAGTTTGCGATGCTTCCCAAGCAGAGATCCGTCCGGCCCAATGTACGCAAGCGTACAATACAAGGTACCACCGCTGAATTGAGAATCCCGCTCGATGACGCCGATGGCCACATACACACCCGCTTGCCGGGCCGCTTTCCCAATGGTCTCAAGTTCGGGGCCCGGCACGGATATGGCATTGTCGCGGTAAACCTGCCACGTCTGCCGACCTTCAGGTGTGCGACTGCCTACGACTGTTCCGAAAATCAATCCTCGGGGATATGCCGGTATAAAAGCTTCAGGAAATAGAACTAAATTGGCGCCTGCCGATGAGGCTTCCGAGATCAGATCGCAGGTTTTCCTAACGGTGGCCTCGCGGTCAAAGAGAACCGGGGCCGCCTGAACAACTGCGACTGCTATATTCGTCTCTTGCATGATTTTCCAATTCGTTGTGTACCAGAACGTCAGGTGGCAGAACGTCAATCGGCACGTACGTGTTCATCTCTTACCATTTCCGGAAACGATGACGGGGCGCGACCGCGGATCAGAGCCAAGACTATTACGACACCACACCCTCCGAACGCAGCACAGCTATTTCATCCTCAGAGAGTCCCAGTTCCACCCTGAGGATATCATCCGTATGTTCACCCAGTTCTGGTCCCCTTTGACGTGGGTGGTCGTAGTCACTGAACTTCATGGGATTACCGACAACACGCACGACCCCGAATTCCGGATGAGGAAGTTCCCAGACGAGCTCATCACGTTCCACCTGGGGATCGGCAAACGCCTGTTCGACTGAGTTCACCGGAGCACAGGGCACCATCCCTTTGAGCAATTCGAGCCACTCATCGGTGGCTTTAGCCCGCGACAACTGTTTGAGGGAATCACTCAACGGTGCCCGATTTTCCAATCTCGCCTCGAAGGAGCTGAATCGTGGATCGTCAGCCATTTCTGGAGCTCCCATTACTGTGACAAGGTTCCGAAAGAACTTTTCTTTAGCGCAGAAAACAACCATCCAACCGTCCGCTGTGGGCAGAACCTGAGACGGAAGTTGAGAGGGATGCGAGGAATCCGCCATGCGTTGCGGCTGATAACCGCGCGTGAGATGCCAAGCCCCCACGTAACTCAGTTGCGCGAGCGCTGTATCAAACAAACTGACATCCACATCGCATCCGCATCCCGTTGCACGAGCTCTCAGAATGGCGCTCATCATTGCGAGAGCGGCCATGGTCCCGGCACTCATGTCAACAAGCGAGAGGCCTGCCTTTTGGGGCGGTCCGTCTGGTTCGCCCGTGATACTCATCCAACCGGCATAGCCCTGCATCAAGTAATCATAGCCCGGTTCAGAGGCACGATCACCGCTCCTTCCGAAGGCTGAGAGAGAGCAGCAGACGATCTTGGGATTGAATGGGGTGAGTGCCGGGTAGTCGAGGCCCAAGCCCGTGGGCAGATCACCCCGCAGATTGTTGAAAACCCCATCCGCCCCTTTGACCAGCGCGTGAAGAAGCTCCGTCCCCTTCTCATGCTTGAGATTCAGCGCCATGCTCTTTTTGTTACGATTCCAACTCTGGAAATAAACGCTGTCGCGATGTCCGGTGTAGGGGGGAACATATCTGGAGATATCCCCACCGGTTTCAGGATTCTCGATCTTGATGATCTCGGCACCGAGATCTGCCAGCATCATGGTCGCCCACGGACCAGCTCCAAACTGCTCTGCTGATATAATGCGGATGCCAGCCAGCGGCGCAGGCGGTGCTTTTTGATCAGGCGTCGTGATCATTTCCCTCGTTCCCTTCGTCACCAATCGATGATGCCGTCCGAAAATGAGAATGCGACACAGGACTCAGGCGGAACCTACGATCAATGTGAGCTTCACGCCGGCAAAACTCGGTTTCAATGTAGCGTCCAAGGTGACGGCATCGTCAACGAGGAAGACGTCGATGAATCCTGATGAGCGAGAACGCACGAGATACTTACCTGAGTTCCACGCTACAAAGTCATCATTTGAAACATGTCGCTATCTTCCGATCATCAACCCCGGATCAACCCACTGGTCAAAGTCTTCAGGTGTCACGTATCCGAGCTTCACGGCCTCTTCCTTGAGCGTTGTGCCGTTGGCATGTGCTGTCTTCGCAATCACTGCTGCTTTCTCGTAGCCGATATGGGTATTGAGAGCGGTCACGAGCATAAGCGAATTGTCGAGATTCGCCTGTATGTCAGCCTGACTGGGCTCGATACCAACGGCGCAGTGTTCATCGAAAGAGAGACAGGCGTCGCCGATCAATCGAGCCGACTCCAACACATTGCGCGCCATAACGGGTTTGAACACGTTCAGCTGAAAGTGACCGTTCATTCCACCTACCCCCACGGCCACGTCGTTGCCCATGACCTGGGCACAAACCATCGTGAGCGCCTCGCACTGCGTAGGATTTACTTTACCGGGCATTATCGAGGACCCAGGTTCATTTGCCGGAATAACAAGCTCGCCTATGCCACACCTTGGTCCGGAAGCCAAGAGTCGAACATCATTGGCGATCTTCATGAGACTCACGGCCAGCTGCTTGAGCGCTCCGTGGGTCTCGACGAGGGCATCATGGGCCCCAAGGGCCTCAAACTTATTTTCGGCACTCACGAATGGCAACCCCGTAAATTTCGCTATTTTCTCCGCGACATTTTCGGCGTATCCCTTTGGCGTATTGATGCCGGTACCTACCGCTGTTCCACCTAATGCCAGTTCGCCGAGGTGTGGTAGCGTATTCCTGAGCGCGGTCAAGCCATGATCCAGCTGGGAGACCCACCCGGATATCTCCTGTCCAAGTGTCAACGGCGTCGCGTCCATAAGATGAGTACGACCTATTTTTACCACGTCCTTGAAGGCATCGGCCTTATTGTTGAGGGTGTTCCGGAGCCGAGTGACCTGCGGGATTGTCGTGTGGCTGATCATGTGATATGCCGCAATGTGCATTCCCGTTGGGTAGGTATCATTGCTGGACTGCGACTTGTTCACGTCATCATTAGGATGAATACTTGGTTTACCCACCCCGAGGTCATTTCCCTGCAATACATGGGCTCTGTTTGAGATCACTTCGTTGACGTTCATATTGGATTGGGTTCCGGAACCTGTCTGCCAGATAACCAGCGGAAACTGATCATCCAAAGTTCCAGACAGAATTTCATCACATACCTGCGAGATAAGATCGCGTTTATCCGACTCCAGGACGCCCAGCTCATGATTGCTATGTGCAGCCGCCTTTTTCAGGTAGGCAAAACCACGCACAATTTCTAGCGGCATGATATGTTGAGGACCGCCAATTTTGAAGTTGTTCCTGGATCTCTCTGTCTGAGCTCCCCAGTATTTGTCGGCCGGTACCTGTACTTCTCCCATAGTGTCTTTTTCAGTTCTGTACGACATTGTGGCGCTCCGTCACTGTTGATCTCATTGTGGCATTTGGGGCAAAGTCTACGTGATCTACGATAG
>JABIQT010000336.1 GCA_018667995.1 Candidatus Latescibacterota bacterium | reverse complement strand
GGTGCCGCTCCAAAAATCTGAGTTAGTTGCAGCTGGGGAGCAAACCGGGCACTCTTAGCCTCGCTGACCCGAGCCTCCATTAATCGTACGTTAATTTCAGCCTGTTCGATATTAGGGTTAACAATGAGGGCGCGTGCAATGCAATCAGCCAGGTTCATTCTCGTGGGTGGCGAGGAGGTCTCCTGCGCGCGTGCATTTCCCAGTAGAATTAGAGAACTGAGAGCCAAGAGATAGATGCGCTCCAACGATAACTCCTTTGATTTCCTGCGCTGCAATGATGAACGAGTAGCAAACGGTCGCAGAACCCACATGTTCTTTAACGCATTACTTCGGCATTCGATCCCCGGGAATTGTTGCGCCGGTAGATTTGGGCTCCGAGAATCGATTCCTCAAGGGAGTACGCCATAAGATGGTCTTTCAGCACCGGGTAGCGGGTCATTGGATGCCGGTCCCAGTTGGATGAGATCGGCGACATGTCGATGATCAATTCAGGAGGGTGCTCTTCAAAATCTTGATCCAACATTTCCCAACTGCCCGGTACGATCCATTTAGAAGAGTCGATTTCTCGGTGCGGACGACTAGCATACATGCCGACGAGATGGGATCCGCTAACAAACCGCGTGGCATTCCTTCTATGAGAGAAACTGTAAATGTGCGGGGCACTCCCCCACACGAAAATCCGATCTTCCGGTTTCGTGTTTTCTATGATGTATTCCGGAATCGGTCTGAACGCGACGGTGTCCGACCTTACGAAATACGCTATAATCAGAAAGGCCAGGGCAGGAACAGCGGTTGCCCCAAGTAGGTATCTGTTTTGTCTCTTGATTCGCGAAATCGGAAGCGTGATCTGGTTGTTCCGCATCAATGCGAAAGCGGCCCCAGCAAGCACCGATAGAGGAGGCAGGAGTGTCAGATGGTAATGGCCAGGAAAGCGCCAGCCGGTGAATAGAGTCATGTAGGCGGCAGTAAACCACAGCACCATTAGGATCCCTCCTCCCGAATCCGGCAGTTTCTGCACACCCTCGCGAACGGCAGTTATGAGATGTCCAATGCCCATGTACCATAGTAAACCACCAGCAAGAATGAACGTTACGTGGACCACGAATATCCTGCGCAGAACGTATGGGAGCGTCGTCTCCGAGTTAACGTACCGCATGGCTATGTACCAGGACCATTCAACCATAGAATCGAGGTTACCCAAGGAATAGTGGAACCACGCAATCAAGGCCACGCTAATCCCGAACCCCGCGAATACAGCAGACCCAATACGCAGCATCCGCCTGAAACTAAGGTCGGCCAGATATTGAAATCGGAAACCGAGATAGACGGCGATAACCGCCATATTGACGACCGACGGTTGTCGAAAAAACATCGAAACGGCGCAGCATGCGCCGCCTAACAGCAGAAGACTAACCCGGTCCTTACGTTCACCTTTCATGTAGAATAGGAAGCCCAGAGTGAGCGGCACCAAGGTAAATATCTCAACGTTTGCGGCCAGCGTGTCTCGGGATATAAACGTATGGGAGAATATCACATAGCCTATTCCCGCCCAGGCACCCGATCTCTCGCCATATATCTCGCTTCCTAATTCGCGGACAATTAAGGCGGTGATCAAGACGAACAGCGACGCTATTAAGTGAACCGCAAACAGGTTATTGGGACCTGCAATCAGGAACACCAAGTAATAGACATAATAGATAAATGGTGCCCGTGTATCTACAGCATTTTCATAGATTACCCCGCCAAAGAGCATCTCCGAAGCGATGGCACCAGAGTATCCTTCGTCGACGAGAAACATGGAGTCGAAAAGCGTGGGTGATCGCAGGACAAATACCAGGGCGATCAGTATGAACGTCGTTCGCCGGGGACTTAGCCAGTACATAGTTTCCATCTGACAGTATCAAATGCGGGGCGTTTCAATCGACACCTTTACAATCTTGGCACAGTGTTCCTGAGACATCTCCACTGAGCATGCGATCTCTGTGCTCTTTATACAGACGCCCATTCCATATCTCCTCGATTGACGATTCATTTATATTCCCCAGAACCGTGGATCGATGCCAATCGGCACAGCACAGAATCATATCCCCGGTCCACGTGACCCATGCGCGCCAGAACGGAATGGAACAAGATTGGGCGTATTCCCAGGCATCTACTGGAATATCGCCTCGTTCTCGCATGCTCTGTTCGAGATCAGGGTTGGCCTGATTGTTCAGTTTTCGGGCCTTCAGTTTGATGCCCTTGCTCGACCAGAAATCCTTGTGCTCCTTGAGTTTTTTCTCTACATATGCCGTCCGAACCATCCAAACTTCGAAGTCTGGATTCTTCTTGCCGAGACGTTCTTTCAGCTCCACAAACTGCATGACGTTCTCCATAGTCTGCTCGAACGTTAAGCCCCTCATGGTCTCCTCATATACATCCTTTTCGATGCTCTGAATGCTAATAATCAGCTTAGTCAATCCTGCATCTATCAGGTTGCGTCCCATTTCCTCAGTAAGCAGGGCCCCATTGGAGATGAGCCTTACCTGTGAATAGCGTGGCAGCTTTTTCCGTGCGTACGCTACACGCTCATGAATCTTGGGATCACGCAATGGTTCGTTCTGCAGAAAAGGAGCAAATCTGAGTATTCGATGTTTCGCTGCCTCGTCGACGATGTTTTCATACAGTTCGTCCGGCATGACGCCGTGTGAGACCTTGAGGAAGGGTTTCCCGCTGGGGCAGAATACGCAGCTGGCGTTGCAGCCACTTTTCGTCATTATATCAATATTGAGTGGAAATGTTGGTGTTTTTCGTGTCAGATAATAATGACGAGCCTGTTCGAAAAACGGGATTCCACTCGAAGACGGCGTATTCGGCGTCAAGCGCGCCTTCAGTTTGTCGATGCCCTCTGCGATAACACTCATACATCCTCCTCTATATGAAATCAGTTTGTGCAACGCACAAACCGCTCCTAAGGTCTTGCATCACCTACGGATTCGACGATCCTGTCCGACCGACTCGACAGCAGCCCAATCCAAGCGGCCCTGACTCCATGAAAGAGTGCCGTAAATGCCATCCAGCCTACCACGGTCTCATACGTATAGTAGGGCACGAAGGCAGCCGTGCCGACGATCATCATCAGAATATTGATATTTCTACGGCTTCCGATTTGCCGGAAGAATCGGTCAATGGGAGCATAGTCAAACAACTCTATGCTCTTGAAGTACTTGAATCCACCAGTGAATCCCCTATCGAGTATGTAAAATATGGTCATTAGGCCGCTCAAGACAAGCGGATACGTGTCCACTCCGCCATTGCTGAATGCCCACCCCAACGCCCAATACCAGGACAACTCGTACACATTATCCAGTATGTGTTCATAGCGGTCGCCAAACACCGTACAGCGGACCGTAGTCCGTGCCAGCTTACCGTCTACGCCATCGAGAACGCCCACCACTGCTGCCAGAAACAGTCCAAGCCCTATATCACCAATGGCCAGCAGTGCCGTAGTTATGAAAGCGACCACATTAGTCGCGGTCGTAATGAAATTTGGGCTCATCCATGGAAACCGGGCAACATACCTTGTCATCCAGTTTTCAAATGGGGGATGTAGATACCTTGCAGGGAAGTCCAGCGTACCTTTCTGCGCCGCATCGATGAGGTAACCTTCACCAGTTTCTACGTCTGAGGCTGCTAGCACCGGCAACCAGTACGGAGCTATCGAGCGACGAAGATTTATGATGTAAGGATCGATATCCCTGATGTTCAGCGTCCGGCACTGTGCATTTCGTCGCTGAGTCGTCAATTGGTTCCAAAAGATGGCACTTCCTTGCCAATCGGTCAGATGGGCCTTCATGCTTTCCAAACTGAGAATGGCGAGATGGCATGGCTCAGACGCGTGATGAGTAGTGGTCGCATCTACATCAACGAGTAATACATCAGGATCTGATGTTACGACCGCATCCAGTGCCCTCTGATCGTAAAGATGATGTGCATCTATTACGAGGTAGGAACCGTCTTCTTGATTGGACGGATAGGCGCCTACGTCATCCGGGCCAACCACATCTACAGGATAAGTGGACTCGAACCAAGTCCTGTCCAGAGCCTCAATAAATGCATTCATTCGCGTGCGTGCTTCTCCTGGACCGGTGATGACTGTGATTTTTTCAGTTCCAAGAAATGCGAAATTCCTAATGTGACGTTCAAGCATCGACACGTAATATAGCTCACGGAATGCAAGATCAACGCCATCGTCATCGGTTCGATCTGCAAGAATAACTACAGGTAAATTCATACTCGAGAGTAATTCCTATTCAGAAGATGCAGGCTCAATCTGGTTCTCTAATTCGCAATCGAGAGTCCGCCATCCTGCTTCGAATGACGTATCTGCCGAATCTTGCGCCCAATCTGGTCAAGTACGAGTCGTTCTTCGTTTTCCAGGCCAAAAACTCGAAGTAGTCCGACGTAAATTCCCAGGTAGATCAATACTTGCGGTAGAGCTCGCCACAATCCAGACTCTGGGAGCCATTGGGAAACCATCCACGTGATTCCAAAAGACATGAGGCCAGCAACACACGGCTTAAGAAGTCCCGCACGAAACGGATGAATCTTCTGAATCCGATAGACCTCAATGACCCTGATCAGGCTTAATGTGGCGAAAGAAACAAGAGTTCCCATGGCGGCGCCAATCATTCCAAAGCGCGGGATCAACACAAGGTTGAGTCCGAAATTCATAGCCACCACAATGGCGGTGTTAAGCAGATTCAGGTACGGATGCCCCGACATGATTAGCAGCGTATCTCCAGACCCCATGCTGGCATAGAGTACCTGACTGAGACTCAATACAACGAGACATGCGAACCCTACGGCAAATTCGGAACCGAAAAGAGAGAGTAGGTCCTCTCCTATGAGGATGATCGAAAACACGAATGCCAGGTTTATCGTGAGAATCCAACGTGTGACAAGTGCAAAGTTATGTCCCAGACGATCGATATCCCCATGATGGTTCAATTCCGATATGATCGGTGTGAATATCGGATCAAACCACTGCCGAACTTTCTTTGTTGTCAGCGCAATTTCAATCGCTACCGCGTAGATTCCAACCTGCATGGCCGGGAGAAAATAACCGACCATAATAGCGTCAAGCCTCATCATCAGGATATACATGAACTCATAGCCCATGACCGGCAACGAGAACTTGGTGAGTTCGGTCCAAAGTCTGAGATGCTTCATCCCGTTCAGACACTGGCGCCAAGAGTAGAAATGCCCGAATGCGGCGATCGATAGTATCGCGCCACCGATCGCGGAGAGGAGATGCGCGATGGCAATTCCGTTGAAGTGCCATCCGATAATAAAACATGCAGCAGCACCGCTGAACAAAAAGATCGGCTCAGCTATACTCTTTATGTAGGCATCGAACTTCATTATTTTAAGTGACTTAATAGCACCGAGTACAATATGCGTAAACGTTAGAAATGGCACTGTCAGGGCTAGGGCATAAAACATGCTGGTTAACTGGGGCTTATCAAAAACGCGCTCCGCAAGAGTCGGCGCCAGTGCGGACAGAAGAAGCGTGATAAGCACACTCAGGGTTACACCTATGGCAAGGGAATGTCCAAGTGTCCGGTATACAGATTCGTCGTCGTTGTCACTACGATACACGACTACGAATTTCAAGATCCCCTTATCAAGGGCCAGGTTCCCTATTTTCGCAGCGAGATCGACTAAGGACCAGGCAAGTATGTAGAGACCAAATACCTCAGCACCAAAATATCGAGTCAGCAGGATAAACGTCGTAGATTTTATCACTTTCGCCAGCGTGCCAAGAAAGTTGACCAGAGCCCCCTTCGCAATGACGGAGGCATCGTGTTCTGGCGCCGCGGATGCCGGTTTCGATTCGTTCAATATGGTAGATTCTGCCGTCATAGGTTCTGTCCGTCAGGACTGCTTTCTGGCCTCTATTAGCAGTGTCCATCCTCTGTCTACGGGGGCAAATAGATTCCAGAATGCCGAGAGTACTCTTCCTCCGGTAACCAGCGAGAGTCTCACGACCATGGCCAATACTGGATTCATACGTTCCGCCGCATAGCTCAGTTTCATGAGGAGAAAATCGTACGGAGAGCTAACGAGATATTTGTGTCGCTCAAGGCTAAAGCCGCATTGTTCGAGCAATTCACTTATGGTCTCATGAGTGTAGAACTGCCTCACGAAGTGTCGTTCCCTATGAACGCTTCGCCACTCATCATCCAATGCATCATTGCTCAGGCTGTCGAGTGTGAGCAGTAGGCGACCGTGAGGCCTTAAGATCCGCCACGCCTCCCGAAGTGTTTCCTTGTCGTTTGGAAGATGCTCGAATACACAGAGGCTCATAACCGTATCAAATTCACCGGTGCGTACAGGGATGTACGTAGCGTCAGCACAAAGAAAGCCAGTTCCAGTGGTCTTGTGATGAGTGATTGCACGACCGAGTTGATACCTGTTCATGTCGAGTCCCACAATGTGGGCGCCACGCTGTGCAATTCTGTAGTTGTAGGTCCCATCTCCGCATCCGATATCCAGGATACGCTCACCATTCCTGGGTTTCAACCACCTCAAGGCCGGGGCCGTCTCCAGTAACCTCCGGAAATTGAAATCTTTGCGAATCCGGATCTTGAAGAATCCCTTCAAACGATCAGTCAATCCCATAATGTTATGATTTGCCTCCATACATTGGTTCGTTGTATTCAGCTACCAATTGCTTTGTCTGCGATTGCCTCAGCCTGTCGCGCCGCACGATCTTGACTCAAAAGACGGCTCGTTGAGACAAACACCGCTACAGACATCCCGAATCCCCCCACGACGACAGTCCAGTACATCCAGTTCAGATGATTCAGAACAGCGAAAAACAGGAGCAGCATTGTGAAGAAGTCACGCTTGGCCATGAGACGCACGGCGTTCAGGATTCGCCCAACGATTGCAGCCTTCTGTTTCATAGCATGTTCCTGAAATGCCTCATTGTATTTCACGAGGCTACCACTCTCGCCCGTGCTCCTGAGATAGTAATACATCAGCAGGATAGATAGCATAACAGCCAAAACTGACAGCGAGCCGACCAGAAATGTCTGTGAAGAAGGATCGGCACCCGCATGTCCCCACACGACCCCCGCAAAGAAGGCAAGGTAGGTCAGATTGTCCGTAATAGTGTCAAGCCAGGAACCATATTTTGATTCACTGAATTTCAACTTGGCGACCTCGCCGTCGCACCCGTCTAGTATCGAGGAAAGCTGAAAGAAAAGACCTCCCCACAGTACAGACCAATAATCGCCCCCAGCCACAAACCAAGCAGAGAGTAATCCCGTGCTGAACGTGACAAGAGTTACATGATTCGGGGTCAAACCTGTACGAACGAGATATTTGCTGATCCGAGTAGAGATAGGACGGTTTATATGCCGGGAGATCACACCGTCAGTGGGCTTGCGCAACCGACGCAACAGGGCCTTCTCGGCATATCCCAACATATCGGGTGTATCGATGTCCTGCCAGAATCCGTCGCCAATATCGTGTACCCGCATTTTACCACGGCGTGCCAGCGACTGAATGCCGTCACTCAGAGCACAGCCGTCCTCAGTACGTTCGGATTCCAGTGCATCGAACAAGGCCGGGGTACAGAGAAACATGCCCGTATCGACGGCATTGTATTCATCAAGCTGCTTGTGGATCTGTTTTACACGTCCATCCTCCACCAAGACCTTGGTCGCATCATCAAGATCGAAGACCTCGTCCACCTTTCGGTCGATAGCGAGCACGCATTCATCAGATTGAACGGGTACGCTGAGCAGTTTGG
>JABIQT010000794.1 GCA_018667995.1 Candidatus Latescibacterota bacterium | reverse complement strand
GACCCGACTCTCAGTCCCGTCGGCTACGACCAGGCGGATTTTCTCGCAGGCAGGCTTCGTCACATAAAGCCCGAGCGGATACTTGTCAGTCCATTCAGGAGGACCCTTGAGACGCTTGCGCCTTACCTGAATAGTACTGAGGTAGTCCCCGAAGCATGGATTGATATCCATGAACAAGGCGGTGTGGTGAGAGGGCACGAAGACGGCAGGTATGTAGGTTGTCCGGGCATGCGGCGATCTGAAATACTCCAGGAATACCCGGAGATGGCGCTTCCAGAAGAAATTGATGAGCACGGTTGGTGGAAGTCAAAACCATTCGAAACCGTCGCCGAGGCCGCCGTCCGGGCTAACCGCGTCGCCGCTCAGATCCGTGGACCGTTAGCGGCAACGAATCTAAAGACTGTTCTCATCTCTCACGGCATGTTCATGCGCTTGCTCGTAAGCGCGATTATGGGGTTCAGCTATGAGGGGTATGAACGTCTCGAGGAAATCGCCAATACAGGGGTAACGCGATTTACGATTGATGGCTCAGTCGTCAGGCTGGGTGTCCACAATTGTGTACGGCACATACCGGATAACCAGATAACCGGAATGGACGCAACCCATTTGCGTTCCGATATCCCCATACCCGGGAAGGAATAGGAGATGGGTGAAAAGACACGATGCGCCTGGGCCGAATCTCACCCGCTCCTGACGGTATATCACGACGAGGATTACGGAGTTACGCTGGAGACTGATGCGGATCTCTTTGAGAGATTAATGCTGGAGGTGAATCAGGCAGGTTTAAGCTGGCTCACGATTCTCAAGAAACGTGACGGTTTCCGTGAAGCCTTTGACGGCTTTGACATTGACCGTGTGGCTGACTATGGGGAGTCTGAGCGTACAAGATTACTGCAGGACGCCAATATCATCAGAAACCGTTTGAAGATCAACGCAGCGATTCACAATGCAAAAGTCGTTCAGTCTTTGCGCGATGAACACGGATCTTTCAAGCATTGGCTCGATCGGCAGACCTGTGAATCGCTCGAAGATTGGGTCAAATTGTTCCGTGCAACTTTCAAGTTCATGGGGCCAGAAATCGTCAACGAATTCCTCATGAGCACAGGATATATAACCATCACGCACGATGCCGGTTGCTGGCTGAATGGAAAACGTGCCCGCTGATCGGACCGGAGTCACTCACGATCCCAATCCGAGGTCCATCAGATATTGACGTGTCCGCTTGGCTATGGGTAGTGGGCGGTCAAAATCTGTGGGATACATATCCTGCTCCACGATAGCAAACCCCTCGTAGTCTATCTCTACCAACAGATCCCGGAAAGAGGGGAAGTCCACCAGTCCCTTTGACGGTTCGCAGAACATATCCATTGCCACGGCATTGGCAAAAGGGATCTGCTCGTCGGTTACCTTCTTCTGCAGGATTGGATCAACGCTCTTGAGGTGCAAATAAGGAATGCGTTCGTGATGGGCCCGCATGAAAGTCACCGGATCGCCACCACGATAGGCATGGTGACCGATATCGAGACACAGGGAAACCAGGTCAGGATTCGTGTCCGACAAAAGACGCTCGATCTGGTGCTCATATTCCACATGCGTTTCGGCATGCGGATGGAATGCGAGTTTGAGCCCGAACTCCTCGGAGACAATACGTGCAATTCGGTGCGTGGAATCAATGAGCCACCTCCACGACTCGTCGTCGAGATCCGGCGACTCGATTTCCTGGCCAGTGAACAGATTTGAGTACGTGCCGTCTATCAGTATGAAATACTCAGCGCCAAGGCCACTTAGAAGCCTTCCCGCCCCCATTACCTGTTCCTCCAGCTCAGACCATTCAGACGCCAACTCCAGATTCCCCATGGCAAACGTCGAGCAGACTTTCAGTCCTCGTTTTTCCAGTTCGTCCTGAAGTTTCGCGAGATCCGTTGGAAGGTACCCATACGGACCCAACTCGGTCCATGTGTATCCCGCCTCGGCTATTTCATCCAGGAACCGATTCCACGGCGTCTGCGTGGGTTCATCCG